>NZ_JBEXHW010000023.1:0-106893 GCF_040608235.1 Streptomyces sp. NPDC005202
CCGCACCCACCCCATACGACAACGTCAGCCTTCAAGACCACAACCAGGTCTTGAAGGCCGACGTCACGCCCGGCCCCGAATTAACCAACAGCGTCGGCACCGCCCCGGGGCCCTCAGCGCTGTCGCCTGCCCGGCCGCCTGTCACATTCCTCCGCCGCCCCGGGTCATACCGGCGAACGCACACCGGCGGGCGCCCTACCCGGTGTGGAATAGAAAGGAGTGTCGTACAGGCGGACCAACCGTAGTCAGCAGTGGAAGTCTGCGGTCAGTCGATGGCGACGCCAGGAATGAAGGCCACAAGCCCGGACAGGAAGCTACCGATCGCGGCCAGCGTGACGAGGGTCGCCTTGGCGTCCGAGAACAGGCCAGAGCAGAACTCGCGCACTTGACGCCGAAGGATCAGCATCTTGAGTTTCTGCCATCGGTGTTGGCGGATGTGGCAGCCCATGAGGAGGCCGGTTGCGTTGTTGCGGCAACCGTCGTTCCGTCCCCTGACTGGAGCTCCGCAGGTCACCGGAGCTTGAAAGAAGGACCAGAGGAGCACTGCAGCGGACAGGACGGCGATCACCACCGGTCCCGCTGCTCGATTGATCCATGCCGCGATGAGTAGAGCACCGGCCAAGACGCCCCACCACTGCCCCAGACCGCCAAGCCGACCGCTCCTAGCCCCCGAAGTCGCCATGCCTGTAATCGTGGCGAGCGCCCAGGCGAATCATGCCTTCAGCGAGCGGTATGGCCGAAAATGCGCAGCAGCAGGCTGACGTTCTGCCCAGACGGTGTGCAATCTTCCGGCGGTGCCGCCGGTCACGAATCAGGCCGTCGGCAACGGTTGGTCAGACACCGGCCCGGATCGCTACTGCTCCGTGACTTCAGGCGCCGGGGCGATGCCCGTCGGGCAGGACGCCCCCCAGTTCGTCTCGAATGGGTCACTTAGCTTGACCCCCGTCCCACCCAGGCCGCAGTACCCGTTCGGGTTTTTGCTGTCCGAAAGGTACTGCTGGTGGTAGGCCTCGGCCGGGTAGAAGGGGTGGCCGTCCGCCGGGAGGATCTCCGTGGTGATCGTGCCGTAGCCCGAGGCGGTGAGGACCTTCTGGTAGGAGGCGCGGGAGGCTTCGGCGGTCGTGGCCTGGGCGGGGGTGTGGGTGTAGATCGCGGAGCGGTACTGGGTGCCCACGTCGTTGCCCTGGCGGAAGCCCTGCGTGGGGTCGTGGGACTCCCAGAAGGTCCTCAGGAGGCGGTCGTAGGAGATCACCTTCGGGTCGTAGACCACGCGGACCACCTCCGCGTGGCCGGTCAGGCCCGAGCAGACCTCCTCGTACGTGGGGTTCTCGGTGTAGCCGCCCTGGTAGCCGACCAGGGTCGTCCACACGCCCGCCGGGAGCTGCCAGAACTTGCGCTCGGCGCCCCAGAAGCAGCCGAGGCCGAAGTCGGCGATCTCCAGGCCCTCGGGGTAGGGGCCGAGGAGCGGGTTGCCGAGGACCGTGTGGCGGTCGGGGACCGTGAAGGCCGGCTCCGGGCGGCCGCGCAGAGCCTGCTCGGGGGTCGGCAGCTGGGGCGTACGGCTGTGCAGGAACATGCGGTCTCCAATCGGGGGTCCGCACAATTCAACGTGCGGGCACGCGCGGGAATTCCGGTATGCCGCCGGGCTCAGTGCGGCAGGGTCGCCGGGTTGCCGCCGTTCGCCTCGTAGCCCGCCACCGCCAGGGCCCGGTAGACGGCGAACTCCGCGGCCGGGTCCTCGGACAGCGTCCACGGCAGGGCCCCCACGTGGCCGTCGACGTGTATCAGCTGGTTCATGGCCTCCGCCCAGCGCTCGGCGCGGACCAGAAAGAAGACCAGCAGGTGGCGGACGTGCGCCAGCATCGGGTCGTCGGGGCGTGCCGCGTGCACCGCGAAGAGCGCGCCGTGGATCGCCTTCGTCACGACCTCGCTCTGGTAGAAGCTGCTGACCAGGTTCACCTCGGGGAGGTGCTCGAAGACCGCGAACAGGGGCATGGCCGCCAGGAGCGAACCCTGGGGAGCGCGGGCCGCCGCGGCCTCCGCGAAGGAGTAGGCCAGCTCGCGGGAGCCGTGCCACTTCTCGCACCAGTAGTGCAGAGCCGCCAGGTGCGCACCCATGTGGTTCGGCGCGCGGTCGAGGATCTTCAGCCAGAGCTTTTCGAACTCCGGCTGTGAGTACGCCAGTCCGCGCGCCACCGACAGCTCGACGATGTACGGGATCGGGTCACCGGGGGCCAGCAGCGCCGCCTGGCCGCACGCGTCCCTGGCCTCCTCCATGATGATCCGGAACTCGTCCGTCCCCCGCGTCGACGTCCGCCACGCCTGCTGCACCAGGAACTCGGCGTGCACCGCCGCGCCGCCCGGGTCCTTGGGCGCCTCGGCCCGCCACACCCTGAGCCACTGTCCGCCGGGCGTCTCGCTGACCCCGCCGGGCCGCTGCTGCAGTTCCAGCGCCGCGGCACCGGCGAAGGCCTGCACGCGCTGCCAGCGCAGCTCGCTCTCCGTCTCGGTGCCCGCGAGGAGCTGGGACGCCGCGCGGTAGTCCTGCGTGCGCTGCACCAGGTCCAGGACGTCCAGCAGGTCCTGGTCGGGGCCGGGCATGCGGACGTCCAGCTCCTCCTGCCGGGCGAATCCGTAGTTCGCCGGGTCCGCGGCGTCCGGGTGTCCCGGCGGCACCTGCTCGATCATTCCGCGCCTGCGCCGCAGGAACGGAAGCAGCACGAAGCCCAGCATGACCAGCGCCATCAGGACCCAGAAAATCTCCATGGCTCAAGCGAACCAGACGGCGCCGACAATTGGCCAACCCGTGCGACGGACCTGTGGAAAACCGCCGGGTGCGGGACGGGCAACCGGCGGAAACGCGGTCGAGCAGCCGTGGGGGATCAGCGGATACGCGGTCGGGCAGCCGTGGGGGATCAGCGGCGCGCAACGGTCGACGGCACGGTCGGCCCGTCGGGGAAAGCCCTGCCGTTCCGCTGCCCGGGCCCCGCCACCCGTCACCAGCCCCGCGCGCGCACTACCCTCGGTGCTCATGAGCGACAGGCACATCAGTCAGCACTTCGAGACCCTCGCGATCCACGCGGGCAACACCGCCGATCCCTTCACCGGCGCGGTCGTCCCGCCGATCTACCAGGTCTCGACCTACAAGCAGGACGGCGTGGGCGGCCTGCGCGGCGGCTACGAGTACAGCCGCAGCGCCAACCCGACCAGGGCCGCCCTCGAGGAGAACCTCGCCGCCCTGGAGGGGGGCAGCCGGGGGCTCGCGTTCGCGTCCGGACTGGCGGCCGAGGACTGCCTGTTGCGTACGCTGCTCAGCCCCGGCGACCACGTGGTCATCCCGAACGACGCCTACGGCGGCACGTTCCGCCTCTTCGCCAAGGTCGTCTCGCGGTGGGGCGTGGAGTGGTCGGTCGCGGACACCGGCGATCCGGCCGCCGTACGGGCCGCCATCACCCCGAAGACCAAGGTCGTGTGGGTGGAGACCCCCTCCAACCCGCTGCTCGGCATCACCGACATCGCCGCCGTCGCTCAGATCGCCCGGGACGCGGGCGCCCGGCTCGTCGTCGACAACACCTTCGCCACGCCGTACCTGCAGCAGCCGCTGTCGCTCGGCGCGGACGTGGTCGTGCACTCGCTGACCAAGTACATGGGCGGCCACTCGGACGTCGTCGGCGGCGCGCTGATCGTCAACGACGCCGGGCTGGGCGACGAGCTGGCCTACCACCAGAACGCGATGGGCGCGGTCGCGGGGCCCTTCGACTCCTGGCTGGTGCTGCGCGGCACCAAGACGCTCGCGGTGCGCATGGACCGGCACAGCGAGAACGCCACCAGGGTCGCCGACATGCTGTCCCGGCACGCGCGCGTGACGCAGGTGCTGTACCCGGGCCTGCCCGAGCACCCCGGTCACGAGGTCGCCGCCAAGCAGATGAAGGCGTTCGGCGGCATGGTCTCCTTCCGGGTCGAGGGCGGCGAGGAGGCGGCCGTCGAGGTCTGCAACCGTGCCAAGGTGTTCACGCTCGGCGAGTCGCTCGGCGGCGTCGAGTCGCTGATCGAGCACCCCGGGCGCATGACGCACGCCTCCGCGGCCGGCTCCGCCCTGGAGGTCCCCGCCGACCTGGTTCGCCTGTCCGTGGGCATCGAGAACGTCGACGACCTGCTGGAAGACCTGAGGCAGGCCCTCGGCTAGCCATCAGGACAGGGCCGCGGTCGGCGGCGGGCAACCGGGTCCGGGATCGCGGTCCTGCCAAGGGGCCGCGGTCTACCAACCGGTCACGGGTGGAGTCGTCTGCGACGGCGGCTCCACCCAGGGACGGGCCGTCAGCGCCCACACGACGAAGGCCACGGTCGCGGCGCACAGCAGCAGCCACATCATGCGGCGGGCGACCGTCCGGCGGCGCAGCATGCGCCCGCCGCGCCGCACGACGTCCGCGTACAGCTCCGGCGGCACCTGTGGCGGCGCCTGCTCCAGGATCCGCCGCACGGCCGCCTCGCGTTCCGTCCGGTTCACACCCGCCTCCCCTTCACACCCGCCTCCCCCTCACTCGGCCGCCTCCGGTCCCTGCCGGACCACCGTCGCCGTCGCGCCCGTCCTGCCGTTCCCCGGAGGCGGCTTCCGGTTCCGCCGGGGTCACCCGTCCCCGGCGCCGGCAACCCGTCGCTCCTCGACGCGGACACCCGGCACCGTTCCGGCTCCCGGCCGCCACATCCGTGACCTGCCCCGCGCGTTCACGACGGAGCCACCTTCGGGCCGCGTACCGCCGGTGCGGGGCCGCGTGGGAGGTGGGTGAGGGTGGCGATCGCGCGGTCGCAGATGGCGCGGACGCGCTCCGTGGGCAGGCCGAGCAGGGCCGCCGCCTGTTCCTCGGCGACCCCCTCGTACAGCCTGAGGACGATGATCAGGCGTTCCTGGGCCGTGAGGGCGGCCAGGGTGCCGGCGGGCTGCGGGCGGGCGCGGCCGAGGCCGAGGCCGCCGTACTGGTGCCACGCCTCGCGGGCGAAGCGGGTGGCCAGATACTGGCGGGCGCGGTCGTACGGGTCCTCGCCGCGCAGCCGGTCCCAGCACGCGTACGTCTGGGCGAGGGCCAGCGTCAGTAGCCGCCGCGCGCGCGGGTTGTCGTCCGGGGCCTCCGCGGTGAGCAGTGTGGCGGCATGCAGCAGCCGTCCGGCCGCGCCCGCGACGAACGCCTCGAACTCCCGGGCCCGGTCGACGCCTTGGGACGCCTGCCGTTCTCGCACCGTGCCTCCCGCCAAGGGCGACCGTGACGAATCGGGACCCCGTCCGCGTACGGGATACGGAAACCGTGTACGACGAGGGCCCGGTCTCATATGAGGCCGGGGGTGGCCTTTCGGTCAAGAGTCGCGCAGGCGGCTCAGGACGGCGAGGGCGTTTCCGTCACCGGCATGCCCTGGGCCGCCTGGCGGGCGGAGAGCGCGATGTTGAAGCGCGTCAGGAGCGTGCAGAAGGCCTCGCGCTCCTCCGGTGCCCAGTCGTGGGTCAGCTCGGCCATCAGCTGACGCCTCGAGGAGCGCACCTCGTCCAGCCGCGACAGCCCGCGCGGGGACAGCTGCAGCACCACCGCCCGCCCGTCCTCGGGGTGCGAGGTGCGCTTGACGAGCCCGGAGTCGACGAGCGGGGCCACCTGCCGGGTGACCGTGGAGGAGTCGATGCCCATGCTCGCCGCGAGCGCCTTGACGCCCATCGGCCCCTCCTTGTCGAGGCGGTTGAGCAGCAGGTACGCGGCGCGGTCCATGGAGTTGCGCACCTGCCCGACCCCGCCGAGCCGGGTCTGTTCGGCACGGCGGGCGAACAGCGCCACCTCGTGCTGCAGCGTGTCGAGAAGACTGGTGTCACCGACGGTCGTCATGTCCATCGACATTTCAGGTGTTGTGGGCATGGCCGGGGGCTCACTTCATGAAGGGGGTGCTGGGTTGGGGGACAGGGTACGCGGCCGGGGGGCGGGTCGTACCGGCGCTGCGCAAACCGGTCTCGGAGGTTGGTCACACCGGCCTCGCGTGCCTGGGAACTGCGAGACTCGAGTCATGAACTACAGCACGGCTGACTCCTTGCGGCCCGTCACCCTAGACGATGTGCGCGGAGCCCAGAAGATGCTCTCGGGCGTCGCGCGGGTGACCGCGATGGAGGGCAGCAGGCACCTGTCCCAGATGGTGGGCGCGCCGGTGCACCTGAAGTGCGAGAACCTCCAGCGGACGGGGTCGTTCAAGCTGCGCGGCGCATACGTCCGGATCGCCGGACTGCTGCCCGAGGAGCGCGCCGTCGGCGTGGTGGCCGCGAGCGCCGGCAACCACGCGCAGGGCGTGGCGCTGGCGTCGTCGCTGCTCGGCGTGCACGCCACGGTGTTCATGCCGAAGGGGGCCCCGCTGCCGAAGATCAGCGCCACGGGGGACTACGGCGCCGAGGTGCGCCTGCACGGCCAGGTGGTCGACGAGACGCTGGCCGCCGCCCAGGAGTACGCGGCCGCGACCGGCGCGGTGTTCATCCACCCCTTCGACCACCCCGACATCATCGCGGGTCAGGGCACGGTCGGGCTGGAGATCCTGGAGCAGTGCCCGGAGGTGCGCACGATCGTCGTCGGCATCGGCGGCGGAGGGCTGGCGGCCGGCATCGCGGTCGCGGTGAAGGCGCTGCGGCCGGACGTGCGGATCGTCGGCGTGCAGGCGGAGGGCTCGGCGGCGTATCCGCCCTCGCTGGCGGCCGGACGTCCCGTGGCGATCGAGAATCCGGTGACGATGGCCGACGGCATCAAGATCGGGCGGCCGGGCGACGTGCCGTTCGGGATCATCTGCGACCTGGTGGACGAGGTCCGCACGGTCAGCGAGGACGAGCTGTCCGCCGCGCTGCTGCTGTGCCTGGAGCGGGCCAAGCTGGTCGTCGAGCCGGCCGGCGCGAGCCCGGTCGCGGCGCTGCTGAGCGAGCCGGGCGGCTTCGAGGGGCCGGTCGTGGCGGTGCTGTCCGGCGGCAACGTCGATCCGGTGCTGTTGCAGCGCATCCTGCGGCACGGCATGGCTGCGCAGGGCCGCTACCTGGCCGTTCGGCTGCGCCTGACCGACCGGCCGGGCGCCCTCGCGACGCTGCTGGGGGTGTTGTCAGTGGTCGACGCTAACGTCCTCGATGTGAGCCACGTACGGACCGACCCACGGCTCGGGCTCACGGAGGCGGAGGTGGAGCTGCACCTGGAGACGAAGGGACCGGCGCACTGCGCCGAGGTTGGCCAGGCCCTGCGCGACGCCGGCTACACGGTCATCGACTGAGGCCGCGGCAGCGGCGGAGCCGCAGGTCACGGACCCCTTCGTCACCGGGTCGGTCAATTCCGTTGAGAGACGCGATACATCGCGTTATGGTGTGTCTCGCACCATCCCTCAGGCGAAGCAACACGTACAAACCAGGCACAAACCAAGTTTTTTCCGAAATCCCCGACGACGTGGAGATTCACATGCCAGGCGCCATCTATGCCGAAGGCCTGGTGAAGACCTTCGGTGACGTAAGGGCTCTGGACGGCGTCGACCTCGATGTCCCCGAGGGCACGGTGCTGGGACTGCTCGGGCCGAACGGCGCGGGCAAGACCACCACCGTCCGCTGTCTGACGACCCTGCTGCGCCCCGACAGCGGCAAGGCCGTTGTCGCGGGCCTCGACGTGCTCAAGCAGCCCAACGAGGTGCGGCGATCGATCGGCCTGTCCGGCCAGTTCGCCGCGGTCGACGAGTACCTGACCGGCCGCGAGAACCTCCAGATGGTCGGGCAGCTCTACCAGATGAAGGCCAGGGCCGCGAAGACCCGTGCCGAGGAGCTGCTGGAGCAGTTCAACCTCGCGGACGCCGCCGACCGGCCCGCGAAGACCTACTCCGGCGGCATGCGCCGCCGGCTCGACCTGGCGGCGGCGCTGGTCGTCTCCCCGCCGGTGATGTTCATGGACGAGCCGACGACCGGCCTCGACCCGCGCAACCGCCAGCAGTTGTGGGAGGTCATCAAGCAGCTGGTCTCGGGTGGTACGACCCTGCTGCTGACCACCCAGTACCTGGAAGAGGCCGACCACCTGGCGCACGACATAGCGGTGGTCGACCACGGCCGTGTCATCGCCCGCGGCACCTCCGACCAGCTCAAGGCCCGCACCGGCGGCGAGCGCGTCGAGGTCGTCGTGCACGAGCGAGAGCACATCCCCGCCGCCTCCGAGGTGCTGCGCGGCTTCGGCAAGGGCGACACCACCGTCGAGGAGCACACCCGCAAGCTCACCGTGCCCGTCACCGGCGGCGCGAAGCTGCTGGCCGAGGTCATCCGCGAGCTGGACACCCGTGGCATCGAGATCGACGACATCGGACTGCGCCGCCCGACCCTCGACGACGTGTTCCTGTCCCTGACGGGCCACGTGGCCGAGGTGAAGGACGAGGAGAACGGCGCCACCGGCGCGGACGCCAAGGACCGCAGGCGCAAGAAGGAGCCCGTCAAGTGAGTGCTGTCACCGACACCGCCCGGGTCGTGGCGCCCGGCAACCCCGTCAGTCAGTCCGTCCGCGACTCGCTGGTCGTCGCCAAGCGCAACCTGATTCGCATGTCACGGATTCCCGAGGTGGTCATCTTCGGGCTGATCCAGCCGATCATGTTCGTGGTGCTGTTCAGCTACGTGTTCGGCGGCTCCATGAACATCGGCGGCAGCACGAGCCCGTCCGTGTACCGCGAGTTCCTGATGGCCGGCATCTTCGCGCAGACCGTCACCTTCGCCACCGCGGGCGCCGGCGCGGGCATCGCCGAGGACATGCACAAGGGGCTCATCGACCGCTTCCGCTCGCTGCCCATGGCGCGCGGCGCCGTACTGACCGGCCGGACGCTCGCCGACCTGGTACAGACGGCGCTCACCCTGGTCGTGCTGGCCGTGGTCGCCCTGCTGGTCGGATGGCGCACCCACACCAACATCGGCGAGGTGCTGGGCGCCTTCGGGCTGCTCCTCCTGAGCGGGTACGCGTTCACCTGGATCGGCGCCCTGATCGGCCTGTCCGTGCGCACACCCGAGGCGGCCACCTCCGGCGGACTGGTCTGGCTCTTCCCGGTCACGTTCATCTCGAACGCATTCGTCGACTCCAGCCGGATGACGCCCTGGCTTCGGCACATCGCCGAGTGGAACCCCTTCAGCGCCACGGTCCAGGCCTGCCGCAAGCTCTTCGGCAACCCCGGGGTCTCGCCCTCGGACGCCTGGCCCATGCAGCACCCCGTCTGGGCCACGCTGATCTACTCGGCCCTGATCATCCTCATATTCCGGACCCTGGCGGTACGGAAGTACCGCTCGGCCACGGCGTGAGCAACGGGCGGCGCGGCCGACCCGGGCCTCGCCGCGGCTGACGGGGGCATGGCGAAGCCCCCGGCGCGCACAAGGGCGCCGGGGGCTTGCCGAAGGGCGTCTGCGCGGGGCTCAGCCCGAGTACGGCTCGGCCTTGAGGATCTTCACCGAGGCCTTCTTGCCGTTCGGGAGCTCGTACTCCGCGTCCTCGCCGACCTTGTGACCGATCACGCCGGCGCCCAGGGGCGACTGCGGCGAGTAGGTCTCGATGTCGGCGCTCGCGTACTCGCGCGAGGCCAGCAGGAAGGTCAGCGTGTCGTCCTCGTCACCGTCGAAGGCGATCGTGACGACCATGCCGGGCGCGACGGCGCCGTCCGCAGCCGGCGGCTCCCCGACCTTGGCGTTCTCAAGGAGCTGGGTCAGCTGGCGCACGCGGAGCTCCTGCTTGCCCTGCTCCTCCTTGGCCGCGTGGTACCCGCCGTTCTCGCGCAGGTCGCCCTCCTCGCGCGCGGCCGCGATCTTTGCGGCGATCTCCGTGCGCGCAGGACCAGTAAGGTACTCAAGCTCATCCTTGAGCTTGTTGTACGCCTCCTGGGTCAGCCAGGTGACGTTCTCGCTGGTCTGGGTCACAGGTGCTCCTCGTCGGTACTGGGAATACAAAGCATCGCCCTACCCAGAAGAATGTTCCCTCATGGATGGGCGAAACCACGAGCCTAACAATTCAGAAGCTCAAAGGGGAGGACATAAGCCATCAGAATGACGTCAACGCAGGTCACCGCGTACGTATTCCGGTCGATGCCGGAGCGTCAGTCGGCGTGGCAGCCGAGCAGCTCGGCCGTCGTGCCCCGGGACGTCGTACGCAGCGTGACGACCTTGTCGATCCGCGTCGCGTGTTGGTCGAAACGGAAGTCCGCGCGGCCCACCTCGTCGCCGTTCGCCGCCTGCGAGCGCAGGGTGCAGTAGCCGCGGGCGCCGGCGTCCTTGCGGACCTCCAGATGGACCTTCACCGCCTCGTCGGAGGTCTGGAACGTGATCACCTGGGCGCTGATCTTGTTCTGGCCGACATAGTGGTACGCGAAGTAGCCGATCACGGCGAGCAGGGCCGCGACGAGGACGGCACCCACGATCTTGAGCTTGCGGTCGGCACGCTCGTCCGAGGAGCGGCCGTAGCGGCCCTCCGGAAGCCGGGTGCTCGCCGTACTCATGATCGTCCTCTCGGCAGGGGCGGGACAAGGGTCCCGCAAGGGGCTCCCGGAGCCGTACCCCGGAATTATTCGCCCCCCGGTTCGGTCACTATAGAAGCCCCCGCCCGCCGCCCGACCGCCACCCCTGAACGACGTCCCTGCGGGACGGCACCTGTTGAATGCCCGCCGAAGCCGGGCGCCGACTTGACTGAGGATTGAGCCTTGACTGACCAACTGCGACTGATGGCCGTGCACGCGCACCCCGACGACGAGTCCAGCAAGGGCGCGGCCACCATGGCGAAGTACGTGTCCGAGGGGGTGGACGTGCTGGTGGTGACCTGCACGGGCGGAGAGCGCGGCTCCATCCTCAACCCCAAGCTGCAGGGCGACAAGTACGTCGAGGAGCACATCCACGAGGTACGCAAGAAGGAGATGGACGAGGCCCGCGAGATCCTCGGCGTCAAGCAGGAGTGGCTCGGCTTCGTCGACTCCGGCCTGCCGGAGGGCGACCCGCTGCCGCCGCTGCCGGAGGGGTGCTTCGCCCTGGAGGACGTCGACAAGGCGGCCGGTGAGCTGGTGAAGAAGATCCGCTCCTTCCGCCCGCAGGTGATCACCACCTACGACGAGAACGGCGGCTACCCGCACCCCGACCACATCATGACCCACAAGATCTCGATGGTGGCGTTCGAGAGCGCGGCGGACACCGAGAAGTACCCGGAGGACGAGTTCGGCCCGGCGTACCAGCCGCTGAAGCTGTACTACAACCAGGGCTTCAACCGCCCCCGCACCGAGGCGCTGCACAAGGCCATGCTGGACCGCGGCCTGGAGTCCCCCTACGGGGAGTGGCTCGAACGCTGGGACAAGTCGGGCCACAAGGACCGCACCCTCACCACGCACATCCCCTGCGCCGACTTCTTCGAGATCCGCGACAAGGCGCTGATCGCGCACGCCACGCAGATCGACCCCGACGGCGGCTGGTTCCGCGTGCCGATGGAGCTCCAGAAGGAGGTCTGGCCGACGGAGGAGTACGAGCTCGCCAAGTCCCTCGTGGACACCTCGCTCCCCGAGGACGACCTCTTTGCGGGCATCCGGCAGCCCTGAGGGACAATGCCTGACATGAGCGCAAGCGCGAGCCTGGCAATGACGCACCTCGTCTCCCTCGCGGAGGTCGACGAGAACAAGGTCACCCCTGGCGTCCTCGGCTTCATCGTCTTCGCGGCGATGGGCCTGGCGGTGTGGGCCCTGATGAAGTCGATGAACCGCCACATGGGCAAGGTCGACTTCAAGGAGGCACCGGATCCCAAGGCGGAGTCCGGGGCCCCCTCGGGCGACCCCAAGACCCACCAGGGCTGACGACCGGGCGGGCAGGGGCCGCCCTCACTGCTTCGCCGGCACCACCACCCCCATCACCTCGCGGGCGTGCCGGTCCGGCACCATGCCCAGGCGCCAGGCCTGCCAGCCCGCCTCCAGGCTCACGCCGCGCTCCAGGAGGAGCTGGTAGGCCTCCACGTAGTCGTCCAGCTTCTCGTCGCGCAGCGGGTGGCTGCCGCGGGCGAGCTGGGACAGGTCCTCCTGGGCCACCGCCGTGCCGACGTCCACGCCACCCGGGGCCGCGTAGGGCAGCAGGGTGCAGCGCAGGAAGCGGGCCCAGTCCTCGCCCCGGCGGTCGCCGTACGAGGTGAACAGGCCCACCGCCTCGTCGCACAGCGCCAGCGCCTGCCCCGTCCGGGCGTTGCCCGCGTCGACCACCGCGAGCTCCAGGCAGGTCCAGGCCTCGCCGTGGGCGACGCCGATGCGCTGGAAGTCGGCGCGGGCGTCCACCAGGAGCTGGCGGGCGAAGCCGGAGTTGCGCAGGGAGCCCGTCTGGGCCGCCCGCTGGTCGCGGGTCACCCGGGCCGAGTGGTGCCGGGCGCAGGCCAGGCCGTAGACGTCCCGCATCCGGGAGAACATCGTGCGGGAGCGCTCCAGCTCGCGGACCGCCTGATCCAGGTTGCCCGTCTCCTCCAGCGCCTGGCCCAGGTAGTACAGCGTCCAGGCCTCGCCGCGCGCGTCCTCGTTGTCGCGGTGCCGGGCAGCCGCCTGGCGCAGCCCGTCCACCGCCTCCGACGCATCCCCGGCCACCAGGCGGCCCCGGGCCAGCTGCGTCAGGGCCCAGGCCTCGCCGCGGGCGTCGTGGGTGCGGCCGTACCGGTCGAGGGCCTGCCGCAGTTCCTGCTCGGCGCGCGGCACGTCGCCCAAGCGCAGGGCCAGCTGGCCCAGCTGGAAGTGGGCCCAGGCCTCGCCGTGCAGCGAGCCGCCCTCCCGGTGCAGGACCAGGGAACGGGTCAGCAGGTCCAGGGCCTCCGCCAGGTGGGCCCGGTCCCGTTCGACCGCCGCCAGCGCGTGCATCGTCCAGGCGCGGTCGGTCGCCAGCCCGGGGGCCGCCTGGAGGTCGAGGGCCTCCCGGAGCTTGGCCGCCGCCTCGGTGAGGTTGCCCTGGTGGTGCAGGGTGATGCCGAGGGAGCACAGGGCGCGGGCCGCGCCCGCGTCGTGGTGGGCCTGCATGTACAGGTCCACGACGGAGGTCAGGGTGGAGCGTGCCTTGTCCAGCTCGCCCAGCTGACGGGCCGCGATGCCGGTGCGCCACTGCACCGAGCGGACCAGCAGGCCCTGGTCGACGGCCTGCGTCAGTTCGCTGATCTCGCCCAGGCGGTACAGGTCGCCGCGCAGCAGGCAGTAGTCGCACAGGGCGCCGAGCAGGTTGAGCACGGCCGCCTGGTTCACGTCCTCCGCGTGCCTGAGGGCCGCCGTGATGAAGCTCGACTCGTCGTCCAGCCAGCGCAGCGCCTCGTCGAGGGACGTGAAGCCGTGCGGGCTGAAGCGGTCCGAGCGGGTCGACATGTTGCCGTCGACCAGACGCAGCACCGAGTCGGCCAACTCGGCGTAGTTCACGATCAGCCGCTCCTGCGCCGCCGTCCGCTCGGCGGGGTCCTCCTCGTCGAGGAGGCGGGCGTGGGCGAAGGCGCGCACCAGGTCGTGCAAGCGGTAGCGGTTGCCCCGCACGTGGTCGATCAGGCCCGCCTGGGCGAGGGCCACCAGATTGCGGGTCGCCTCCGGCTCGTCCGTGGCCAGCAGCGCGGCCGCCGCGGCCGCACCGAGCGAGGCACGGCCGGCGAGGGCCAGCCGCCTCAGCAGCCGCCGGGCCGGCTCCGGCTGGTCGGTGTAGCGCAGCCACAGCACCCGCTCGACCGGCTCCACCGGGCCGTACGCGCCGAGGTCCGCGGCCAGTTGGCGGGGCGAGCGCGGGCCGAGGGAGGAGCCCGCGATGCGCAGCGCCAGCGGCAGCCCGCCGCACAACTCCCTGATCCGGTCGGCGGATTCGGCGTCGTAGGGACCTGAGCTGTCCTGCGCGACCGCGCCCAGCAGCTCCTCCGCGCCCGGCGCGTCCAGGGCCTCGACCGGCAGCTGGTACACCCAGGCGGCGAGGTCGGCCGGCAGGTCGAGAGGCTTGCGGGCGGTGACCAGGACGAGGCTGTCGGAGCGCTCGGGGACGAGGGCGCGGATCTGGTCGGGGTCGGAGGCGTCGTCGAGCACGATCGTGACCGGAAGGCCCGTCAGGTGCTGGTGGTACAGCTCGCTCAGCCGCTTGACCTGCTGGTCGGGGGAGGAGCGCTCGCGGAACAGCAGCTGTTCGCGGGGTGCGCCGAGCCGGTTCAGCAGGTGCAGCAGGGCGTCACGGGTGGGCAGCGGCGGCTCTTCCGGGCTGTCGCCGCGCAGGTCGACCACGACCGCGCCGCGGAACTGGTCCTTCAGGTCGTGCGCCGCGCGCACCGCGAGAGTGCTACGACCGGAGCCGGGCGCTCCGTGCAGCACGACCACCGTCGGCCGGGTCTGGGTGCTCGCGCGGGCCGCCTGCACCCACTGCCGGATCCGCGCCATCTCCTGCCGCCGCCCCGCGAACGCGCCCACCGGCTCGGGGAGTTGGCCGAACGACTGCTCCAGCACGCTGCGTCTGCGGGCCGCCGCGCTCTTGTCCGTGCCGCGCAGCCGGGGCGCCGTCTTCTTCGGGGTGGTGGAGGCGCTCAGCACGCGCTGCTGGTCGAGGAACGGGCGGATGCCGCGCACCTCCAGGGCGGTGAGCCACTGCAGGCGCAGCTGCTCCGGCCCGCCGGGCTGGCCGGCGGCGCCGGCACGGTGGTGGGCCGCGGGCAGGTGAGCGGCGGTCACCTTCACGACCGTGGCCGCCGCGCCGACGACGCCGGCGGTGACGCCCGCGCCGACCGCGGTGCCCGTGTCGGTGCCCAGCGCCACGTCCGCCACGGCGGCGGCGAGCGCGGCAACGGCCGCCACCAGCAGCGAAGTTGCGGCGCCCTCCTTCGCGTACCGCTGCGCGAACGTGAGCCGGCCGGCCTCCGCCTCGTCCAGAGCCCGTGTGTAGGCCTCGTACTCCTCGGCCGCCGACTCCGCCATGGCGTCCAGCGCGCCGCGGGCCTGGGACAGCAGGACACCGCCGTCCACCCGGCCGCCGGAGCGGCGCACCTCCTCCTCCACGGCCCGCGTCAGCAGCCGTTCGGCCTCCGCCCGATGACTGTCCCGCATGTCCCGTCCCCCTCCGGCGGCAACTCCTTTGCCTACGAGTGTCCTTCGGGTCGGACGCGAGCGCGAGAGGGCCGGATCACTCCGACGGGCGGTTCGAGGCGGCCGGGTGACGACTCCTCACTCCCGAATGCCGTGTCCCCGGCCCTTGGACAACGCCAGGAACACGCACGCGCAGGCCAGCCCCGCTTCCGCCACCGCACAGGCCAGAGCCTGGGCGAAGGCGGTACCCGCCTGGGTGGTGGTGATGTCGAACCAGGCGTCGAGTATGGCCACCGATGCGGTCGCGGACGCCGTCAGCCGGGCGCGGGAGTCGCCGCGCAGGCCCAGCAGGGCGGTCGCCGCGCAGCCGGTGGCCATGAGGACGTCGAGGCCGATCCAGGCCAGCGACCAGTTGTGCACCCGTGTGCTGGCCGGAAGCGTCGGCGCCAGCACCACCATCCACGGCACGAGCAGCACCGCCGCCGAGCCGAGCAGTATCAGCGTCCACCTCTTCACCCGTCGGGCCCCCTTCCGCTCCATGTCACAGGCCCACAGTAGAACCGCAGAGGGAATTCTGCAAAGAAAATTCTGCAGAAGTCTCTCTGTGGCCGGGATACCGTGTTCCCATGGCCGCCCCCGACCCGACCGAGCTCACCAGCCTCGAGCGCACCGCCCTCTACAAGTCCCTCGGCAACCCCCTGCGCCGCCGGATCCTCGAGTACCTCGGCCGGTACGGCGAGGCGAACTCCACCGTGCTGGCCCGCGAGC
Source organism: Streptomyces sp. NPDC005202 (assembly GCF_040608235.1). Classification (NCBI taxonomy): domain Bacteria; kingdom Bacillati; phylum Actinomycetota; class Actinomycetes; order Kitasatosporales; family Streptomycetaceae; genus Streptomyces; species Streptomyces sp. NPDC005202. The sequence continues at coordinate 15,796 of NZ_JBEXHW010000023.1, forward strand.
TCGGCGAGAGCTCCGGCACGACCAGCTACCACCTGCGCAAACTCGCCGAGCAGCGGCTCATCGAGGAGATCCCGGAGAAGTCCGGCGGCCGTGAGCGGTGGTGGCGGGCGCTGCCCTTCCGGCACACGGCACCCGACCCGGCGACGATGGCCCCGGAGGAGTACGCGGCCGCCGAGCACCTGGCCCTGCTGAAGATCGACGTGGATACCGAGCTGTTCCGCCGCGTCCACAAGGAGTACCGGGGGCCGGAGGGCTGGGCCCAGGTCATGCGGGCCGGAGCGTGGATGACCAAGGACGAGCTGCTGGACTTCGTCCGCGAGTACCAGGCACTCCTCGACCGCTACGGCCACCATCGCGAGGACGCCCCCGAAGGCGCGCGCCCGGTGAATCTCCGCTTCTACGCGGTACCCGACGCACCCGTACCCGACGCACCCGTACCCGACGCACCCCCGCCGGACGCCTCCCCGTCCTGCCCCCCCGTGGGAGAGTGGAACAGTGAACCGACTGGCCCATGAGACGTCCCCGTACCTGCTCCAGCACGCCGACAACCCGGTCGACTGGTGGCCCTGGTCGGCCGAGGCCTTCGAGGAAGCCCGCAAGAGCGACAGGCCCGTGCTGCTGAGCGTCGGCTACTCGAGTTGCCACTGGTGTCATGTCCTCGCAAGGGAAAGCTTCGAGGACGAAGCCACCGCCGCCTACATGAACGACCACTTCGTCAACATCAAGGTCGACCGCGAGGAGCGCCCCGACGTAGACGCCGTCTACATGGAGGCCGTGCAGGCGGCCACCGGGCAGGGCGGCTGGCCCATGACCGTGTTCCTCACCCCGGACGCCGAGCCCTTCTACTTCGGTACGTACTTCCCGCCCGCGCCCCGTCACGGCATGCCCTCCTTCCGCCAGGTCCTGGAAGGCGTCCACCAGGCCTGGGCCACCCGGCGGGATGAGGTCACCGAGGTCGCCGGGAAGATCGTGCGGGATCTCGCCGGGCGCGAGGTGAGCTTTGGCGGCACGCAGGTGCCCGGCGAGGAGGATCTCGCCCAGGCCCTCCTCGGCCTGACCCGCGAGTACGACCCGCAGCGCGGCGGATTCGGCGGGGCGCCCAAGTTCCCGCCGTCCATGGTGATCGAGTTCCTGCTGCGCCACCACGCCCGCACGGGCTCCGAGGGCGCGCTGCAGATGGCGCAGGACACCTGCGAGCGGATGGCGCGCGGCGGCATCTACGACCAGCTCGGCGGCGGCTTCGCCCGCTACTCCGTCGACCGCGACTGGGTCGTGCCGCACTTCGAGAAGATGCTGTACGACAACGCGCTGCTGTGCCGCGTCTACGCCCACCTCTGGCGGTCCACCGGTTCCGAGCTCGCCCGCCGCGTCGCCCTGGAGACCGCCGACTTCATGGTGCGCGAACTGCGCACGGACGAGGGCGGGTTCGCCTCCGCGCTGGATGCCGACAGTGAAGAGGAGGTGCCGCGCGAAGCGCGTCTTCAGAAGGGTGGTGGCGGGAGACGGGAGGGCGGCAACGGCAGGCACGTCGAGGGCGCGTACTACGTCTGGACCCCTGCGCAGCTCCGCGAGGTCCTCGGGGACGAAGACGCCGAACTCGCCGCCCAGTACTTCGGGGTGACCGAGGAGGGCACCTTCGAGCAGGGCTCTTCCGTCCTGCAACTCCCGCAGCGGGAGGGCGTGTTCGACGCGCGGAAGATCGACGCGATCAAGGCCCGCCTCCTCCGGGCCCGCAGCGCACGCCCCGCCCCCGGCCGCGACGACAAGGTCGTCGCCGCCTGGAACGGCCTCGCCATCGCGGCCCTCGCCGAGACCGGCGCCTATTTTGACCGTCCGGACCTGGTCGAGGCCGCGGTGGGCGCCGCCGATCTCCTCGTACGGCTGCATCTGGACGAGCACGCCCGCCTCGCCCGCACCAGCAAGGACGGGCAGGTCGGCGCCAACGCGGGCGTGCTGGAGGACTACGCCGATGTCGCCGAGGGATTCCTCGCGCTCGCGTCCGTGACGGGGGAGGGTGTCTGGCTCGACTTCGCCGGGCTCCTCCTCGACCAGGTTCTCGCCCGGTTCACCGACCCGGAGTCGGGTTCCCTGTACGACACCGACGCCGACGCCGAGAAGCTGATCCGCCGGCCCCAGGACCCCACCGACAGCGCCACCCCCTCGGGCTGGACCGCGGCCGCCGGCGCGCTGCTGAGCTATGCGGCGCACACGGGCTCCGAGTCCCACCGCACCGCCGCCGAGCGGGCGTTGGGCGTTGTCAGGGCGCTCGGCCCACGTGTCCCGCGGTTCATCGGCTGGGGGCTGGCTGTCGCCGAGGCCCTGCTCGACGGGCCGCGCGAGGTCGCGGTTGTCGGGCCGTCGCTCGACGTCGAGGCCGCAAAGGCCCTGCACCGTACGGCACTTCTGAGTCCCGCTCCCGGTGCGGTCGTCGCGTACGGCACTCCGGGGAGTGACGAGTTCCCGCTCCTCGCCGACCGTCCGCTCGTGGACGGTGAGCCAACCGCGTATGTCTGCCGTAACTTCACCTGTGACGCCCCGACGACCGACCCGGAGCGGCTGCGCGCGGCGCTGAGCGGCTGAGACGCGAAGCGGGCGGGTTCGTTCACGTTGTCGAAAATGAGCAGGTGTTCGGAAACGTCCCGATGGACCACCCCCGTTCCGAAACACGCTATTTATCGGAAGGGCGCTCATACTTCACAGTTCCCCCCTAGTCTCTCCACAGTGACGCGACGGGTGTGACTCGCCGTCGCGACAGGGGGATTCGGGATCTGGGGGGATCTGTTTGCTGACGTCTGTCTTCGTTGCTGCCGTCTCGCTGGCCCTGTTCGGGATGGCGGCCTTCACCTTGTGGTGGCAGATGCACGCGTGGCGTACGCCCGAGGTGCTGGCCTCCACCCGGTTCAGCAGACCGGACGGCGACGAGCACGTGTCGTTCTCGCTGCTGCTGCCCGCGCGGCACGAGCAGGCCGTGCTCGACCACACCATCCAGCGGCTGCTCACGTCCACGCACACCGACTTCGAGATCATCGTCATCGTCGGGCACGACGACCCGGAGACCACCGCGGTGGCCCGGAAGGCGGCCGAGCGCGACGAGCGCGTCCGTGTGGTCGTCGACACCCACGAGAAGAAGAACAAGCCGAAGGCCATGAACACGGCGCTGCCGCACTGCCGCGGCGACGTCGTCGGGGTCTTCGACGCCGAGGACCAGGTCCACCCGGAACTGCTCGCGCATGTCGACCACGCCTTCCGCACCACCGGCGCGGACGTCGTCCAGGGCGGGGTGCAGCTGATCAACTTCCACTCCAGCTGGTACAGCCTGCGCAACTGCCTGGAGTACTTCTTCTGGTTCCGCTCCCGGCTGCACCTGCACGCGCAGAAGGGGTTCATTCCGCTCGGCGGCAACACGGTCTTCGTACGGACCGACGTGCTCAGGGGAGCCGATGGCTGGGACCCCAACTGTCTGGCCGAGGACTGCGACCTGGGCGTGCGGCTGTCCAGCGTCGGCAAGAAGGTCGTCGTCGCCTACGACTCCGACATGGTCACCCGTGAGGAGACCCCGGGCTCGCTGATGTCGCTGCTGAAGCAGCGCACCCGCTGGAACCAGGGCTTCCTGCAGGTCTACCGGAAGAAGGACTGGAAGCAGCTGCCCGGATTCGGGCAGCGGTTGCTGGCCCGCTACACCCTGATGACGCCGTTCCTGCAGGCCTTCTCCGGCGTGATCATCCCGCTCAACGCGGCGATCGCGCTCTTCCTCGACGTGCCCGTCGGGATCGCCTTCCTCACCTTCCTGCCGCTGCTCACGGCGGCCGTCACCTTCGTCTTCGAGGTCGTCGGCCTGCACGATTTCGGCCAGCAGTACGGGCTATGCGTCCGCCTCGTCCACTACGTGAAGCTCATCGTGGGCGGCCCCTTCTACCAGGTCCTCCTCGCCGGGGCCGCGATCCGCGCCGTCTGGCGTGAGCAACGCGGCCGCAGCGACTGGGAGCTGACCGCGCATGTCGGCGCGCACCTGGCCGACACCGCAGTGATCCGAGAGGACGTTTCTGCGTGACCTCCACTCTTCCCGCGGCGACCAGCACCGAGGTCCCCGCGCTGCGCCGGCCTGTGCCGGAGACAGGTTCGACCGGTCGAACAACACCGCCGAGCCGCCTGCGCTCCTCCCGTCCCGACCTCCTGCTGTGCGGCGCGCTCCTCGTGGCGATCCTCGTCGTACAGGGCTGGAACATCGCCGACTACCCGACCCTCAGCGACGACGAGGGCACCTACCTCGCCCAGGCCTGGGCCGTGCAGCAGGGCAAGGGCCTGGCCCACTACACGTACTGGTACGACCACCCGCCGCTCGGCTGGCTCCAGATAGCCCTGCTGACCTGGATCCCGTCCGCGATCAGCCCCGGCGCGATGACCGTCGGCACCATGCGCCTGGCGATGCTGCTGATCGGCGCCATCAGCGCGGTCCTCGTCCACGTCCTGGCCCGCCGGCTCGCGCTGCCCCGCTGGGCGGCCGGGCTCGCCATGACGCTGTTCGGGCTCTCGCCCCTCTCCGTCGTGCTCCAGCGGGAGATCTTCCTCGACAACATCGCGGTGATGTGGACGTTGCTCGCCTTCTGCCTGGCCGCCTCACCGAGCCGTCACCTCTGGCACCACTTCGGCGCGGGGCTCGCGGCCGCGGCGGCCGTCCTCACCAAGGAGACGATGCTCGTCGTCGTGCCCGCCCTCTTCGTGACCATGTGGCGGCACAGCCACCGAGACACCCGCAAGTTCGCGCTGACCGGCGCCGTCACGGCCTGCGCGCTGATCGGCTTCTCCTACCCCCTGTTCGCCCTGCTGAAGGGCGAGCTGTTCCCGGGCAGCGGGCACGTGTCGCTGTGGGACGGGCTCACGTACCAGATGACCAGGCCGGGTTCGGGCTTCGTCCTCGACGAGGGCTCCGGTTCGTGGGGGGTTCTGCACTCGTGGCTGTACTACGACCGCGTCCTGCCCCTCGGCGGCCTCGCCGGCGCGCTCCTGCTCCTGCTCACCTGGCGCTGGTCGGTCACTGCCCGGGCGCTGGCCGGACCCGCGCTCACGGTGGCGGTCCTGGCCGCCGTCGCGATGCGGCCGAACGGCTACCTGCCCGCCATGTACGTCATCGGCGCGCTGCCCTTCCTCGCCCTCGTGCTCGCCGGGGGAGCCGCTTTTGTCGCCCGCCTCGTGCTGCGCAGGTGGCGCGCGGAAGGCGAGAGGCGGTACGTCACCGGGGGCAGGTACGCCCTCGCGGCCGTCCTCGCCCTCGCCGCCGGTTCCTACGTCGTCCCCCGCTGGTACGACGGCGACCGCACCGCCGTGACCGCCGACGCCAACGCGCCCTACCGGGCGGCGTCGAAGTGGCTCAGCAGCGAGGTGAAGGATCCCGAGGACACCCGCGTCCTCGTCGACGACGCCCTCTGGCTGGACCTGGCGCACGCCGGGTACCGGCCCGGGCTCGGCGTCATCTGGTTCTACAAGGCCGACCTCGACCCGGCGGTGACGAAGACGATGCCGCGCGGCTGGAAGGACCTGGACTACGTCGTCGCCTCTCCGACCGTACGCCGTGACGCCCGGGACCTGCCCACCGTACGGGCCGCGATCCGGCACTCCACCCCGGTCGCCATCTTCGGCACCGGCCCGGACCGCATCGAGATCCGGCAGATCGCCGGCCAGGCCGCGGGAGGCACCCGATGAGCTACGAGTCCACCGTCCCCGGCGAACTGGGCGATCCGTCCGTCCGCGCCGCCGAGGTCCCCGAGCCAGGGGCCGTCACCATCGTCGTACCGACGTTCAACGAGTCCGCCAACATCCGGGAGCTGCTGCACCGGATCACCGACTCGGTGCCGTCCCGGCTGCCGTGCGAGGTCGTCTTCGTGGACGACTCCACCGACGACACCCCGCAAGTGATCGCCGAGGCCGCGCAGGACTGCCCGTACCCGGTGACCCTGCTGCACCGCGAGGAGCCGGCCGGCGGGCTCGGCGGTGCGGTCGTCGAGGGCATGAAGGCGGCCTCGTCCGACTGGATCGTCGTCATGGACGGCGACCTCCAGCACCCGCCGTCCCTGGTGCCGGAGCTGGTCGGCACCGGCGAGCGGACGAACGCCGGTCTGGTCGTCGCCTCCCGCTCCATCAAGGGCGGCAGCCAAGCCGGGCTCGCCGACAGCTACCGGGTGGCCGTCTCGCGCGGGGCGACCTGGCTGACCAAGTCGCTGTTCCCGCACAGGCTGCGCGGCATCAGCGACCCGATGAGCGGCTTCTTCGCCATCCGGCGCAGCGTGGTCACCGCGGAGGCGCTGAAGCCGCTCGGCTACAAGATCCTCCTGGAACTGGCCGTGCGCTGCCGGCCCCGCGAGGTCACCGAGGTGCCCTTCGTCTTCCAGGACCGGTTCGCGGGGGAGTCCAAGTCGACCGCGCAGGAGGGCTTTCGCTTCCTGCGCCATCTGGTCGGCCTGCGCACTGCCTCGCCGGTCGCGCGCATGGTGGTCTTCGGGCTGATCGGCGCGAGCGGCTTCGTGCCGAACCTGGTCGGCCTGTGGGCGCTGACCGTCCTCGGTCTGCACTACGTCCCCGCGGAGATCCTCGCCAACCAGCTCGGCGTCGCCTGGAACTTCCTGCTCATCGAGCAGCTGCTGTTCCGGGACCGGCGCCGGCACCGGCGCTGGTGGGACCGCCTGGGCCGGTTCGCGCTGCTGGCCAACGCCGACCTGGTGCTGCGCATCCCGCTGATCGCGCTGTTCGTCGACCGGTTCGGGATGGGCGCGTTGCCCGCCACCGCGCTTGCGCTGGTGATGACCTTCGTCCTGCGCTTCGCCGGGACCGAAGCGCTGGTCTATCTGCCGCGCCGGGGCCGCAAGGCCGAAGGGGCGCGCCGGGGTCGAGAGGCCGTGGGGGTACCCCCGGCTCGAAGAGTTCGGGGGAGCGCGGAGGCCCGAAGGGCTGAGCACGGTCGGGCTCTCGACACCGGCTGGAGCGCCCCGGAGGCCAACAAATGAACACTGCCTCCCGCGACGGCCGCACCACAGCAAGGAGAGCCGTGTGACCAAGCACCGCAGAAGAACCGCACTGGTCGGGGTGGGGGCCCTGACCGCCGGTCTCCTCCTCACCGCACCCCAGCCCGCCGAGGCCGCCAACCTGGTCAAGAACCCCGGGTTCGAGACCGCGGGCACCGACGGGATGCCGTACTGCTGGGAGAAGTCCGGCTGGGGCGACAACGACTTCGGCTTCGCGACCGTCTCCGACGCCCGCAGCGGCGCCGGCGCCCTGAAGGTCACGCTGACCCGGCGGGTCGACGGCGACCGCAAGGCGCTGATCACCGAGTCGGCCGAGTGCGCGCCGGTGGTGGCGGCGGGCAGGCAGTACGACCTCGGGCTCTGGTACAACTCGACGACGCCGGACGCGAACATCACCCTGTTCCGGCACGACACGACGGCGGGCTGGCAGTACTGGACCGACCTCAAGACCCTGGACATGGCCTCGGCCTGGACGCAGGCGACGGTCCGCACCCCCGAGGTCCCGGCCGGCACCGACCGCATCACCTGGGGCGTCTCCGTCTACGGCACCGGCTCGGTGACCACCGACGACTACACGATGGAGCAGGTCCCCGACACACTTCCGCCCCCGCAGTGCACCGGCACGGCCGACCAGTGCGCGAACGGCAGTTGGTCGGTGCTGCCCACGCAGAACCCGGTCCGCTCCATGCACTCCGTCGTCCTCAACAACGGCAAGGTGCTGCTGATCGCGGGTTCCGGCAACAGCGAGGAGAACTTCGACGCGGGCACGTTCACCTCCGCGGTGTACGACCCGGCGAACGGCACCTACAAGGTGATTCCCACGCCCAAGGACATGTTCTGCGCCGGGCACGTCCAGCTCCAGGACGGCCGGGTGCTCGTGCTGAGCGGCAACAAGGCGTACCCGGTCGCCGGCGGCCACGGCTACGAGGGCTTCAAGGACTCGTACGTCTTCGATCCGAAGAACGAGAGCTACAGCAGGACGAACGACCTGAACGACGGCCACTGGTATCCGTCGGCGACCGAGCTCGGCAACGGGGACGTGATCTCCTTCGGCGGGCTGCGCGAGGACTCGACCGGGTCGGTGACCGCCGAGTACTGGTCGGACAAGGACCAGCAGTGGCTGCCGCTGTGGAAGGTCAACCAGACCTGGTCGTACTGGGGCCTGTACCCGTCGATGATCCTCATGCAGGACGGGCGGCTCTTCTACACGGGCAGCCATGTCTTCGGCAACAACATCCCCGGCACCGGCTCGGCGATCTACGACTACGACGCCAACACGGTCACGCATATCCCGGGGCTGCGGAACAAGGACGAGCGGGACCAGTCGGCGAGCGTGCTGCTGCCGCCGGCGCAGGACCAGAAGGTCCTCACCCTCGGCGGCGGCAACATCGACTCCAACCCGGACGCGAACCGGCTGACCGACCTCATCGACCTCAAGCAGGCCAACCCGTCGTACACGCCCGGTCCGCTCATCCCGCAGGGCACGGTCGACCTCGGCAACGGCAAGGTCGCCGAGAGCGGCGCCCAGGGCAAGATGTACGTCTCCGCCGTGCTGCTGCCCGACGGCAAGGTCCTGGAGACGGGCGGCGCGCTGCACAACCGGGCCAACCCGGTGTACGAGTCGTCGGTCTTCGACCCGGCGACGTCGACGTTCGACCCGGTGGCCGCCGACCCCGAGGCCCGCGGCTACCACTCCGCGGCGTTCCTGCTGCCCGACGGCCGGGTGATGGCGACCGGCGACAACCCGGGCAACGGCACCTGGAACCACAACGTGTCGATCTACACCCCGCCCTACCTCTACCAGGGCACGCGCCCGACGATCACGTCGGTGATCGACACCGAGTGGACCTACGGCGACACCCAACGGATCACGGTCGACCGCCCCATCGCCAAGGCCGAGCTGATCCGCCCGGCAGCGGTGACCCACTCCTCCGACCCGAACCAGCGCTTCGTCGACCTGCCCCTGTCGGTCGACGGCAACAACGTCGACCTGAACGTCACGAGCAACCCCAACCTCGCCCCGCCCGGCTGGTACATGCTCTTCGCGGTGGACGCGAACGGCGTGCCCTCGGTGGCCCAGTGGGTCCACCTCCAGGGCCCGGCGGCCCTGAGCGCCTCCGACGCCTCGCCCCACGTCCACGCCTTCGCCGACTCCCTCTCGGGCAAGGTCTCGGGTCCCGGCACGAAGCGCACGTCCCAGAAGATCAGCCCCACGATCTCCGGCTGCGACCGCCACTACGGCTCGGTCAACGTTTGCGTGCCGACGGTGTTCCCGCCGGAGGTCAAGAAGACGACCAGCGCCCGCTGCACCTGGCTGAAGCAGAACCACTACGGCCGCCTGAAGGTCAACGGCCGGGACGACCCCCTCGGCCTGGACCCGGACAGGAACCAGGTTGCCTGCGCGTAAGGGGATGTGAGGAGGCGTCAGCTCAGGTCGGCGTACTCGGCGAGGGCGCGCTCCACGATCGCCTCCAGCTGGTCGTGGTGGGCGCCCTTCCAGTAGGCGCGGCCGCAGGCGCGGCACTGGGCGAAGACGTCGTACGAGCGGTGGGTGCCGTGCTTCAGCTGGTGCGCCACCTCCTCCTTCGTGGCCTCCTTCAGCAGGCCGTTGCAGGCGGTGCAGCGGGTCCAGGGGCAAAGCTCGGGGCGGAAGCGGTCGAGGACGTCGCGGAGCTGGTCCTCGGGACGGGTGCTGTAGACGAAGGCGCCCGCCCAGAGTTCGCGGCGGCGGAGCAGGCCCCGGTCGCGGCTGAGCATGACCCGCTTCTCGGCCGCCGAGCGGGCGGCCAGCGCCGGGTCGCCGATGTCCGTCGACTCGTACGCCGTGTCGACGCCCAGCAGGCGCAGCCGGCGGGCCAGCGTGCCGAGGTGGACGTCGAGGAGGAAGCGCAGGGGAGCGCCGGGGACCTGCTGGGGCCGCTCGACCGCCCGCACGCTCACCGTCTCGCCCGGCGCCGGGACGTGCGACACCGGCACCTCGCGGCCGTCCACCACCAGGGCGCCCACCTCGGTCAGCGGGACGCCGAGGGACTCGACGACGTGGCCGAGCGTGGAGACGCCGTCGGTGACGACCGGGGTGGCGCCCCCGCGTCGGGTGTGCGGGACGAACAGGCGCAGGCTGGGGGCGAACTCGACGTGGATCTCGGTACCGTTCACCCGGCCAGGATGGCACGGGGGAGGGCCGCCACCTCAGGGATTTTCGTTGGGCAGGCCGTGTTCCAGGACGTCCAAAGTGCGGTCCACGAGGTCCTCGAAGTCGTCCCGGTGGCCGCGCTCGGCCCAGTACAGGGAGGTCTCCATCAGGCCGCCGATCAGCGACATCGCGTAGACCCTGACCTCCAGGCTGTCGGGATCCCGGCCGGTGCGCTCGCCGATGGCCTGGCACAGCATGCGGCCCGTGGACGACATGCTCTCCATCATCCGTGAGCGCACCGCGGGGACCTCGACCATCAACCGGGTCCGCAGCCGGGACACCTCGACGTCCTCCATGACGCCCATCCGGACCGCCCGGTGCATCACGTGCCGCAGGGAGTCCGGCCACGGCTCGTCCGCGGGCCGGGCGCGCAGCTCCTCCAAGAGGACGGCGTCGTACTCGTCCGTGAGGACGATGTCCTCCTTGGTCGGGAAGTACCGGAAGACGGTCGACGGCGACACCTCGGCCCGGTCGGCGATCTGCTCGATCGTCGTGGCGTCGTACCCCTGCTCCTCGATCAGCGCGTACGTCGCCCTGCGGATCGCCTCGCGGGTCTTGATCTTCTTCCGCTCGCGGAGTCCCAACTGGGGGCGGTCGGCGGGGGTGGTGGTGCGTGCGGCCGTCATGACGGTCATTGTCCGGCATCCGCCCCGGGGGCGACCATGGCCCGGTCCCCCGCCGGGGTCTTCCGCGGCTCGTTCCCTACGGCCGCCGCGGTGCCCGGCAGGAACGCGGCCGCCAGCAGTGCCGCCACCAGCGATGCGATGCCGCAGACCAGCAGTACCAGGCCCATGCCGTGCACGTACGCGCCGTCCGCGGAGGCCGCCAGGTGCGCAGAGCCCGCCTTCTGGGCGACGAGGTGTGCGGCGACCACGGACTCCCTGGCGGTGTGCGCCGCCTGCGCGGGCAGCCCGGTGACGTCGAGCCGGTCGCGGAAGGCGCCCGCCGGCAGGCTGCCGAGCAGGGCGATGCCGACGGCGCCGCCGACCTGGCGCAGCGTCATCAGCAGCCCGGAGCCGCTGCCGGCGCGGTCGGCGGGCAGGGCGGCGAGCGCCCCGTCCATCGCCGGGACGACGGAGAAGCCGAGGCCGAGGCCGGCGATCGACAGCCACAGCGCGGTGAAGCCGTAGCCGGAGTCCACCGTCGTACGGCTGCCCAGCAGCGCGGCGAAGGCGAGCACCACCAGGCCCGCGCTGACCACGGCCCGCGCCCCGAACTGGGCGACGACCGGCTGTGCGCCCTTCGCGGCGACCATCAGCCCGCCCATCATGGGCAGCAGCCGCAGGCCGGTGCCGAAGGCGTCGTGGCCGAGGACGGCCTGCAGATACGGCGGCAGCACGAACATCAGGCCGGACAGGACGAACATCACCAGGGTCGCGGCGACCGTGTTGAGAGGAAGCCGCGCCGGCCAGGGCCCACCAGCGGCGGGGATCGCGCCGCACGTCTTCGCTGTGAGTGACAGTAGGCATGAAATGAAAGTAGCTCTCAAAATCGAGACACTGTCAATCAGAGCGACTAGCGGCATAGAAAAATGGCCACGGCTCCTGGAGCCGTGGCCATCGGGGAGGACGGGATTACGCGTGCTGGTACGCCACCAGCGAGATGCCGATGTAGTGCACGACGAAGGCGGCGAGGGTGAAGGAGTGGAACACCTCGTGGAAGCCGAACCAGCGCGGTGACGGGTTCGGTCGCTTGATGCCGTAGACCACGCCGCCCGCGCTGTACAGGAGGCCGCCCGTGACCACCAGGACCAGCACGGCGATGCCGCCGTTGCGCAGGAAGTCCGGCAGGTAGAAGACGGCCGCCCAGCCCATCGCGAGGTAGCAGGGGGTGTAGAGCCAGCGCGGGGCGCCGACCCAGAAGACGCGGAAGACGATGCCCGCGGCTGCCGCGGCCCAGATGCCCCACAGTAGCCACTGCCCCTGGGCGCCGGGCAGGAGCAGCAGTGTCAGCGGCGTGTAGGTGCCGGCGATGATCAGGAAGATGTTCGCGTGGTCGAGGCGGCGCAGCACGCCGTCCATGCGGGGGCCCCAGTTGCCCCGGTGGTACAGCGCGCTGACGCCGAACAGCAGGCAGGCGGTCAGGGCGTAGATCCCGCAGGCGATTCTCCCGCGGGTCGAGTCGGCGAGGGCGGTGAGCACCAGTCCCGCGATGAGTACGGCCGGGAACATGCCGAGGTGCAGCCAGCCGCGGAGCTTGGGCTTGACCGGATGCGGCAGGGAGAGCGCGACCGGACCGCGGCCGGCGGCCGGGGAGTCCTGAGGCGCGTCGGAGGCGGACGCAGTCATGCGGGGCATGGTACCTACGCCCCCGTAAGTCGGGGGTCAGTGCCGTGCCGTGGCCGGCCGGAACACAAAAAGACCTTCAGCTGAACCCCACGTGCCGCAAAGAGTCGCGGAAACCGTGGCATTCCTCACGTCGCTCACCTGTGAGGCGCTCTGGACAGATGCGCACTATCATCAGATGATCAAATGAGTGCGGTCGACACCGGATGAGCGGCTACGAAGCATCCGGGTCGCAGCCCCCACGGGGCAACAAGGATAAAATCCCTCTTTTAGGAGCAACCGTGGCGCGCGACATCGCGGCTCCCCCCGTCATCCCCACCAACCATCAGGAACTGATCTCGTGGGTGAACGAGATCGCTGAACTGACGCAGCCGGACAACGTGGTCTGGTGTGACGGATCCGAGGCCGAGTACGAGCGACTGTGCGAGGAGCTCGTCGAGAAGGGCACCTTCAAGAAACTCGACCCGATCAAGCGCCCCAACTCCTACTACGCGGCCTCCGACCCGACCGACGTCGCGCGCGTCGAGGACCGGACCTTCATCTGCTCCGAGAAGGAGGAGGACGCCGGCCCCACCAACAACTGGAAGGCGCCCGCCGAGATGCGGGAGATCTTCCAGGGCACGGAGGGCAAGGGTGGCATATTCCGCGGCTCCATGAAGGGCCGCACGATGTACGTCGTCCCGTTCTGCATGGGCCCGCTCGGTTCCCCGCTGTCCGCGATCGGTGTCGAGATCACCGACTCCGCGTACGTCGCCGTGTCCATGCGCACGATGACCCGCATGGGCAAGGCCGTCCTGGACGAGCTCGGCGACAGCGGCTTCTTCGTCAGGGCCGTCCACACCCTCGGCGCCCCGCTGGAGCCCGGCCAGCAGGACGTGCCGTGGCCGTGCAACTCCACCAAGTACATTTCGCACTTCCCCGAGACCCGCGAGATCTGGTCCTACGGCTCCGGCTACGGCGGCAACGCCCTGCTCGGCAAGAAGTGCTACGCCCTGCGCATCGCCTCCGTCATGGCGCGCGACGAGGGCTGGCTGGCCGAGCACATGCTGATCCTGAAGCTGACCCCGCCGCAGGGCGAGTCGAAGTACGTCGCCGCGGCCTTCCCGAGCGCCTGCGGCAAGACGAACCTCGCCATGCTGGAGCCGACGATCTCCGGCTGGACCGTCGAGACCATCGGCGACGACATCGCCTGGATGCGGTTCGGCGAGGACGGCCGCCTGTACGCGATCAACCCCGAGGCCGGCTTCTTCGGCGTCGCGCCCGGCACCGGCGAGCACACCAACGCCAACGCGATGAAGACGCTGTGGGGCAACGCGGTCTTCACCAACGTCGCCCTCACCGACGACGGCGACGTGTGGTGGGAGGGCATGACCCAGGAGCCGCCCGCCCACCTCACCGACTGGAGGGGCAACGACTGGACGCCGGAGTCCGAGACCCCGGCGGCCCACCCCAACGCCCGCTTCACCGTCCCCGCCTCGCAGTGCCCGATCATCGCGCCCGAGTGGGAGGACCCGAAGGGCGTGCCGATCTCGGCGATCCTCTTCGGCGGCCGCCGCGCCACCGCGGTTCCGCTGGTGACGGAGTCCTTCAACTGGAACCACGGCGTCTTCCTCGGCGCGAACGTCGCCTCCGAGAAGACCGCCGCCGCCGAGGGCAAGGTCGGCGAGCTGCGCCGCGACCCGTTCGCGATGCTGCCGTTCTGCGGCTACAACATGGGCGACTACATGGCCCACTGGATCGAGGTCGCCAAGGACAAGGACCAGTCCAAGCTGCCGAAGATCTACTACGTCAACTGGTTCCGCAAGAACGACGAGGGCAAGTTCGTCTGGCCGGGCTTCGGCGAGAACAGCCGCGTCCTGAAGTGGATCGTCGAGCGCCTCGGGGGCAAGGCCGAGGGCGTCGAGACCCCGATCGGCATCCTGCCGACCAGGGAGGCCCTGGACACCAACGGCCTGGAACTGTCGGAGTCCGACCTCGACTTCCTCCTCACCGTCGACAAGGACGTGTGGCGCGAGGAGGCGGCACTCATCCCCGAGCATCTGAACACCTTCGGCGACCACACGCCCAAGGAGCTGTGGGACGAGTACCGCGCCCTGGTCGAGCGCCTGGGCTGACGCCCGCCCGAGCTCCGCGGCCGGCCCGACTTGCCCTGACCTGCGACGTCGCCACGGCCGGCCGCGGTGACGACCCGCAAGAGGCCGGTCGCGCACAACGGCGTGCGCGACCGGCCTCTTCGGCGTCCGCGACGGGTCCCTTCGGGGCGTCCGTGACGACCGCTCCCTCTTTCCCGGCCGCAACGGCGAGCAACCCCCATGACGCAGCCCGGCGGTGCCGAACCGTGCGCAACACAAGGCAGCCGCCGCACCCACACCCCGTACCCACACCACTGCCCCGCAGCCGCACAGCAAACGGCCACACAGGACAACGGCCAAGCCGGCGCAGTGCCATGGCGCCCGGTCCGCGCGTCGCTGCGGGTGCACGCGGACCGGGGCCGTTCAGGGAACCCTCGGCGGAGGGCTAATGGGCGGCGCCGCTCAACTCCTGCGGCTCACCCTGCGCGGCAGCGGCGGCGTGCGCGTCCATCCGCTCGGCCGCCAGAATCGCCGCCGCCGTGTCCGCCCGGGACGCGGCGACCACGAGTGCGCGCCCGGCGAGCGCGTGCGCTCGCTGGTGCAGAGCCGACGGCTCCCGGACGGTGGCCACCGATGCACGGACCGGGGCACAACCTCCCCGCAGCCGGGTCACCTGCTCGGCGAGCCGCTCGGCCGCGGCGTCCAGGTCGGCGGACGGGGCCAGCGCGCGCAGCTCGTCCGTGACGGCGAGCAGCGCGGCGAGATGGCCCGCGAGCTGGATGTCCAGCTCCTCCTCGCGGGAGCGGTGGGGGAAGTCGGAGGGGGTGCCGGCCATCGTGCTGTGGACCGACTTGGTGCGGATCGGCTCGTACATGGGATGGCCTCCTGTGCTCTGACAGAAACCATCCTAGCTTAGAAGCTGTCTAAAGTTGCTTCGGTTCGCGGAACCGGACCGTACGGCCACCCAGGGTGAGCGTCAGGGCTGGCTGTAGCCGTCCAGGAAGTTCCCGATCCGCCCCATCGCGTCCCGCAGGTCCCCGACCGTCGGCAGGGTGACCACCCGGAAGTGGTCCGGCTCGGGCCAGTTGAAGCCCGTGCCCTGGACGACCATGATCTTCTCGCGGCGCAGCAGGTCCAGGACCATCTGCCGGTCGTCCTTGATCTTGAAGACCTTGGGGTCGAGGCGCGGGAAGAGGTACAGCGCACCCTTCGGCCGTACGCACGTCACGCCCGGGATCTGGGTGAGCAGGTCGTAGGCGACGTCCATCTGCTCCTTCAGCCGCCCGCCGGGCAGCACCAGGTCGTTGATGGTCTGCCGCCCGCTGAGCGCGGCGACGACACCGTGCTGGCCCGGCATGTTCGCGCACAGGCGCATGTTCGCCAGGATCGTCAGGCCCTCGATGTAGGAGTCGGCGTGCGCGCGCGGCCCGGAGATCGACATCCAGCCGACCCGGTAGCCCGCCACCCGGTAGGCCTTCGACATCCCGTTGAACGTCAGCGTCAGCAGATCGGGGGCGACCGCGGCGGTCGGCGTGTGCGTGGCGCCGTCGTACAGGATCTTGTCGTAGATCTCGTCGGAGCAGACCAGCAGGTTGTGCCGGCGGGCGATGTCGGTCAGGCCCTTGAGCACGGCCTCGTCGTAGACCGCGCCCGTCGGGTTGTTCGGGTTGATGATGACGATCGCCTTGGTGCGGTCGGTGACCTTGCGCTCGACGTCGGCGAGGTCGGGCATCCAGTCGGACTGCTCGTCGCAGCGGTAGTGGACGGCGGTGCCGCCGGACAGGGACACGGCGGCGGTCCACAGCGGGTAGTCCGGCGCCGGTACGAGTACCTCGTCCCCGTCGTCCAGCAGGCCCTGCATCGCCATCACGATCAGTTCGGAGACGCCGTTGCCGATGAAGACGTGCTCGACGTCCGTCTCGATGCCGAGGGTCTGGTTGTGCATGACGACCGCGCGGCGCGCGGCCAGCAGGCCCTTCGCGTCGCCGTAGCCGTGCGCCGACGACACGTTGCGGAGGATGTCCTCCAGGATCTCGGGCGGACACTCGAAGCCGAACGCGGCCGGGTTGCCGGTGTTCAGCTTGAGGATCCGATGGCCAGCCGCCTCAAGCCGCATCGCCTCCTCGAGTACCGGGCCCCGGATCTCGTAACAGACGTTGGCGAGCTTGGTCGACTGGATCACCTGCATGTCAGGGAGCTTACGACCGGGTAACGCACCGTGGGCCGTGTTTTCCACCACGTGAGACGCGTCGGTGTGGGCTGTTGTCGCCGGTAGCTGTCTCGCCGGCCTCTGACGTCCCTGGAATTCCCGGCCCTGTCCGGCGATGCCGGTGCGGAGCCGGGGCTCGGTGGCGGCGAACGTCGGTTTCCGCCGAACGTGTACCACCCGCAGGCCGCGCTCACCCCGGCGTACGGCGTACGGGGAGTCGCCGAGCCGGCGGCCGCCCATGAGTGGCAGAACGCGTACGACGGGACGCGCGGGCTGCCCCCGGTGCCGTACGCCGGGGTCGCGGGCGGCGAACGGCGGCCGGTGCGCGCGGAGGAAGACGAGGAGAGCGGCCGGCGGCCGCGCCGCATGGCGGTCGCCGCCGGGGCGGTCGGGGTCGTGTCCTCGCCGCCCCGGTCGCGTGGGTCTCCGGCTCGGGGTCCTCCGTCTCCGCCCCCACCACCACGGCTGCCGCCTCCGCGCCCACCTCCACCGCGGGGGCGTCGGCCCCGGGCGACTCCGGCGGCAGGGGACACGGGAGGGGTGCCGCCAAGGTGCCAAGTGAGCGCCTGTCCCGGTCAGTTGACGGACCATCCGTATCCCTCGGACCGCATACAGCTCCTTGTGGCCACCCCCTCGGCCCCATCACAATGCGCATGACAAGACAGGCGACCGGAAGATCTCCGGTCGCTCACGTCTGAAGAGGGGACCCCCACATGAGCAAGCCTCTCCTTGCCACGCTCGCGGCCCTGGTGATCACCGGGGCCGGCATGGCACCCGCGGCCGCGGCCACCCGGACGACGAGCGCGGCACCCGCGGTCAAGGCCGTCGACTTCGCCGGCACCGTGGCGCTCAGCAACTGCTCCGGCTCGGTCGTCCGCTTACCCAGCTCCGCGGACAGCGACCCGGCGCTCGTGCTCACCAACGGCCACTGCCTGGAGACCGGCTTCCCGTCACCCGGCGAGGTCATCGTCGACCAGGCCTCCAGCCGCTCCTTCGGCCTGCTCGACTCGGCCGGCACCCGGGTCGCGACGCTCCGCGCGAGCAAGGTCGCCTACTCGACCATGACCGACACGGACGTCACGATCTACCAGCTCACCCTCACCTACGCGCAGATCAAGAGCTCCTACGGCATCAGCGCGCTGACCGTGAACGACACGCACCCGGTCGCCAGCACCGCCATCAAGGTCGTCTCCGGCTACTGGAAGCGGATCTACAGCTGCAACATCGACGGCTTCGTGTACCGGCTGAAGGAGGGCGACTGGACCTGGAAGGACTCGGTCCGCTACACCTCCGCCTGCGACACCATCGGCGGCACCTCGGGCTCGCCGGTCGTCGACGCGACCACCGGCAAGGTCGTCGCCGTCAACAACACCGGCAACGAGGACGGCGAGCGCTGCACCGTGAACAACCCCTGCGAGGTCGACGCGAGCGGCAACGTCACCGTCCGGCAGGGCATCAACTACGCCGAGGAGACCTACCAGATCCCCGCCTGCTTCGGCACCGGCAACAAGCTGAACCTGAGCGCGAGCGGCTGCACCCTGCCCAAGCCGTAGTCCCCGCAAGCCGGTGACGGCGGGCGGTCACACCGGAGTACGGCGGACCGCCCGCCCCGCCAGCACGTCCGTCCGCCGCCCGTCCTCGATCACGAACCGGCCGTCGATCAGGACGTACGGGATGCCGGTCGGCAGGGCGCGCGGCTGCGCGAAGGTGGCGCCGGGCGCGACCGTGGCCGGGTCGAAGAGGACCAGGTCGGCCCGGTGCCCCTCGCGGACCAGGCCGCGGTCCGGCAGGCGCAGCCGGGCCGCGGGGCGCCCGGTGAGGTGCGCGACGCACTCCTCCAGCGACAGCACGCCCAGCTCCCGTACGTACCGGCCCAGGTACTGCGGGAAGGTGCCGTAGGCACGCGGGTGCGGCTTGGTGCCCTGGAGGATGCCGTCGGAGCCGCCGGTGTGGACGCGGTGGCGCATGATCGCCCGGACGTTCTCCTCGTGGCCCACGTGCTGCAGGATCGTCGAGCCGAGCCGGTCCTCGACCAGCAGACGGCGGGCGGTGGTCCACGGGGTCTCGCCGCGGCGGTCCGCCGACTCCTGCACCGTACGGCCGACGTACTCGGCGAGCGCCGGGTCGGTGACGCCGGAGATCTCGATCGTGTCCCACTCCACGGGCACGCCGTGGCAGCCGTCCGAGCCGGTGACCTCCAGGTGGTGGCGGATCCGCTCGGCGGTCTCCAGGTCCGTGAGCCGCTTGAGGATCTCCTCCGGGCCGCCCTCGCTCGCCCAGCTCGGCAGCAGCGCGACGAGGGTGGTGCAGCCGGGGGTGTAGGGGTAGGTGTCGAAGGTGATGTCGGCCCCGGCGGCGAGCGCGTCGTCCAGCAGCGCCAGCAGCTCGGGCGCCCGGCCCCTGTTCGGGCCGAAGTTCATGGTGGCGTGCGCGAGGTGCAGCGGGCAGCCGGCCTCGCGGGTCAGGGCCACCATCTCCTCGTACGCCTCCAGCGCCCCGGCACCGTACGAACGGTGGTGAGGGCAGTAGTAGCCGCCGTAGGCGGCCACCACCCGGCACAGCTCGGTCAGTTCGGCGTCCTCGGCGTACATCCCGGGCGGGTAGGTGAGCCCCGACGACATGCCGACGGCGCCCTGCTCCATGCCCTCGGCGACCAGCTGCCGCATCCGGTCCAGCTCTTCGGGCGTCGCCTCGCGGTCCTCCCAGCCGACGGCGAGCGCGCGGACCGTGCCCTGCGGGACGAGGTAGGCGGCGTTGACCGCGATGCCCTCGCCGTCGAAGCCGTGGTCGAGCCGGTCGAGGTACTCGCCGACCGTCCGCCAGGTGAAGTCGATGTCGTCGCCGTAGCCGTTCCAGCCGGTGATCGCGCGGCGCACCTCCTCGAGTGTGCGGTCGTCGACCGGCGCGTAGGACAGCCCGTCCTGCCCGATGACCTCGAGGGTGACGCCCTGCGCGGCCTTCGCGCTGTGGTCCGGGTCGCGCAGGAGGGCGAGGTCGCTGTGGGCGTGCATGTCGATGAAGCCGGGGGAGAGGACCAGGCCCTCGGCATCCAGCTCCCTCGTGGCCCGCGGGCGCTGGCAGCCCGCCGCCGCGGCCTCCTTGACGATCGAGACGATCCTGCCGCCCCTGACGGCCACATCGGCGCGGTAGGAGGGGGCGCCGGTGCCGTCGACGACGTCCGCGTCACGGATGACGAGGTCGGCGAGATCGGCGAGATCGGCGAGATCCACCGGATCCATGGGGCGCCTCCTAGAAGAACGTGCGGATGTAGTCGACGACCGTGCCGTCCGCCTCCGCCACCGGGATCAGCGGCCACTTGTCGAAGGACGTGCACGGGTGGGACAGCCCCAGGCCGAGCCAGTCGCCGACCTCCAGATCCGCCTCCGGCGTCGTGCGCAGCCAGGCGTGCTGGTCGGACAGGGCGTTGACCGAGATACCCGCGGCGGGGCGTTCGATGCCGTCCCGGCGCACGACCTGGGCGAAGGGGAGGTCGAGATCGTAGGCCGCGTCCCGCTTGCCGGCGTTGACGAAGGCCTGTTCGGCGGAGGGGCGGGAGACGACCTGCGTCCAGAGGCGGAAGGCGGGGTGCAGGGCGCCCTCCTCCGGGATGCGGGTGAAGGGGGTTACCTTGCGGTAGTGGCCGTCGTCGTGCGAGACGTACGCGCCCGAGCGCAGCAACTTCAGCACCGGCAGGGAGAGTTCGGGGATCTCGGCGAAGACGTCGGCCACCGCGTCGAACCAGGCGCTGCCGCCCGCGCTGACCACGATCTCGTCGAGGCCCGTGCCGGAGAAGCGCCCCGCCTTGTCGAAGTCCACGGCGAGGGAGACGAGCCGACGCAGCCACGCCCGCACCCGCTCCGGGTCCGCCTGCGGGACCTCGCCCTCGTATCCCGCGACACCGACCAGACGCAGCGTTCCCGCGTGCGCCACCGCCTCCGCGACCGCCGCGCACTCCGTCTCCGTACGGACCCCGGTACGCGCGTCCTCGCCCGCGCCCAGCTCGACGACCACGTCGACCGGTCGGGCGGCCCCCCGCAGCGCCGCGTCCATCAGCTCCACCCCGCGCACGGAGTCGACGTAACAGACGAACCGGAAGGACGGGTCGGCGGCGAGTTCCGCGGCGATCCAGCGCAGGGCTGCCGCGTCCACCAGCTCGTTGGCCAGGAACACCCGCTGGATGCCGAACGCCCGCGCCACGCGCACCTGGTGCGGCACCGCGAGCGTGATGCCCCAGGCGCCGTGCTCGAGCTGGCGGTGGAAGAGCTGTGGGGCCATGGAGGTCTTGCCGTGCGGCGCGAAGGCGAGGCCGTGGCGGGCGGCGTACGTCTCCATGAGCTTCAGGTTGTGCTCCAGGCGCTCCGCGGAGAGGACGAGCACGGGCGTGGCGAAGCCGTCGGTGAAGAGGTTGCGGCGCTGGGCGGCCAGCTCGCCGACGGTCAGACCGTCCGCGTCCGGCGGGAGGCCCTTGAAGCGGTGGTCGACGCGTTCCTCGGCCAGGCGGGCGAGCGCTGCGGAGGGATCGACGGGGGT
This sequence comes from Streptomyces sp. NPDC005202, assembly GCF_040608235.1. Classification (NCBI taxonomy): domain Bacteria; kingdom Bacillati; phylum Actinomycetota; class Actinomycetes; order Kitasatosporales; family Streptomycetaceae; genus Streptomyces; species Streptomyces sp. NPDC005202. The sequence continues at coordinate 37,101 of NZ_JBEXHW010000023.1, forward strand.
TGCGTCGGCCATGGAGCCTCCCTGATCGAGTGCGTTGCACTGCTTGCAACGCTCATTGCGTATGTCGCTTACCGTTGTCTAACATCTCGGCCAACGCGGGGTCAACGAAAGCGCCGGACCCGCGCAACCGACGAGGAGCTACGACCATCGTGACCGCCGACGGACACCCCACCGCCCCCGACGTCGTGGACGTCGTGACACTCGGCGAGTCCATGGTCACGTTCCTGCCCTCCCGTCCGGGCCGCCTCGCCGACGTCCCGTCCTTCGAGAGAACCATCGGCGGTGCGGAGTCGAACGTGGCCTGCATGCTGGCGGCCGCCGGGCACTCCGCGCGGTGGGTGAGCCGGGTCGGTGCGGACGGCTTCGGCGACCACCTGGTCGAGACGATCGGGGCGTACGGCGTCGACGTGTCGTCCGTACGCCGGGACCCGAGGCGCCCGACCGGCATCTACTTCCGCACCGCCGAAGACCGGGCCACCGACGCCCACGAGGTGGTGTACTACCGGGCCGGATCGGCGGCCTCCGCGATGGCGGCGGACACCGTCGACCTGGACGCCGTGCGCGCGGGCCGCGTCCTGCACCTGTCCGGGATCACGGCCGCGCTGTCCGAGGAGTGCCTGGACCTGGTGCGCGAACTGACCGCGCCCCACCCCGGCCGCCCGCTCGTCTCCTTCGACGTCAACCACCGGCCCGGCCTGTGGCGCGACGCGGACGGGCCTCGGGTGCTGCTGGAACTGGCGCGCGGGGCGGACATCGTGTTCGTGGGGGACGACGAGGCACGCGAGGCCTGGGGCCTGCACGGCGGCCGCGACATCCGGGAGGCACTGCCCGAACCGGAGATCGTGGTCGTCAAGCAGGGCAAGGGCGGGGCGACGGCCTTCGACAAGAACACCGAGGGGCTGATGTGCGACGCCGACGGCACCGTCACGTTCGTACGCGCCCTGCACGTCGACGTCGTGGCCGCCGTCGGCGCCGGCGACGCCTTCGCCGCCGGATTCCTGTCCGCCACCCTGCGCGGGCTCCCCGTACGCGACCGTCTCCGGCACGGCCACCTGATGGCCGCCGCCGCCCTCACCGTCCCCGGCGACCTCGCCGCACCCCCCGCCCGGAGCCACGCCGACCGCCTGGCCGCCCTCGACGACCAAGCGTGGGGGAGACTTCGACTCGGCCCCGGCTGGACACGGACCGTGCAGGGGGCCGAGGAGGAGGTACCCACGCCATGAGCCAGACCGTCGACCGCGCGCTGAGCATCCTGCCGCTGCTCGCCGAGGGCCCCGCCGACCTCGGCCAGGTCGCCGACCGCCTCGGCGTCCACAAGTCCACCGCCCTGCGCCTGCTGCGCACCCTCCACGAGCACGGGCTGGTCTACCGCCAGTCCGACCAGCGCTACCGCCTCGGCGCCCGCCTCTTCGCCCTCGCCCAGGAGGCGATGGAGAACCTCGACATCCGCGAGATCGCCCACCCCCACCTCGTACGCCTGAACGAGCAGTGCGGGCACACCGTCCACCTCGCGGTGTACGAGGAGAACGAGGTCCTCTACATCGACAAGGTAGAGAGCCGCTACCCGGTGCGCATGTACTCCCGGATCGGCAAGCCCGTCGCCATCACCGTCGCGGCGGTGGCGAAGCTGCTGCTCGCCGACCTGCCCGAGGCCGAGCGGCGCGCGGTCGCCGAGAAGCTCGACTACCCGATGTACACGGCCCGTTCGACGCCCAACGCGCCTGCTTTCCTACGCGAGTTGGAGAAGGTGCGCGAACAGGGCTGGGCCACCGACCTCGGCGGCCACGAGGAGTCCATCAACTGCGTCGCCGCCCCCATCCGCGGTGCCGACGGCCGGGTGGCCGCCGCGATGTCGGTCTCCGCGCCGAACGTCGTCGTCACCGCCGACGAACTCCTCACCCTGCTCCCCCTGGTGCGCCGTACCGCGGACGCCATCAGCGGCGAGTACTCCGGCAGGACCCCAGCTAAGGACACCGAATGACGGACAAGATCGCGCTCACGCCCAAGACCCACACCACCCCGCCCGCGAAGTTCTCGCACGGCGTCAAGAAGGGGAACGTCCTCCAGGTCGCCGGCCAGGTCGGCTTCCTGCCCGCCGAGGAGGGCAAGCCGCCCACGCCCGCCGGTCCGACCCTGCGCGAGCAGACCCTCCAGACCCTCGCCAACGTCAAGGCGATCCTCGAGGAGGGCGGCGCGACCTGGGACGACGTGATGATGATCCGCGTCTATCTGACGGACGTGGACCACTTCGCCGAGATGAACGAGATCTACAACGCCTACTTCGAGGAGCAGGGCCTCACCCAGCCGCCCGCCGCGCGCACGACCGTGTACGTCGGTCTGCCCGCGGGACTCCTCATCGAGATCGACGCGCTCGCCGTACTGGGCTGAGCCACTGACGGTCTCTCACCCCCCGCACTCCGTACGTCTGCACGGCACGGCGCCCCCCATCCCCTGGGGCGCCGTGCCGCGATCCCCCCTGCCCGAAAGCTGTATGTACTTACGCAGAGGACCCCCGTATGTCCCATCCATTCGCCGCCACCGCTCCCGCCGCGCCACCCCACACCGGTGGCTTGCTCCTCCTCGTCCACGGCACCGCCGGACTGCTGCTGGTCGCCGCCCTCGGCATAGCGCTCCTGCTGTTCCTGATCATCAAGGCGAGACTCCAGCCGTTCGTCGCGCTGCTCGCCGTCTCCATAGCCGTCGGCCTGCTGGCCGGCCTGTCGGTCACCGAACTGTTCGGCACGGTCCAGCGCTCGGACGCCGTCTCCACCATCGAATCCGGCATGGGCGGCATCCTCGGCCACGTCGCGATCATCATCGGGCTGGGCACAATGCTCGGCGCCATTCTCGAAGTCAGCGGCGGCGCCGAGGTGCTGGCGTCCCGGCTGCTGGGGCTGTTCGGCGAACAGCGGGCGCCCCTCGCCATGGGCCTGACCGGCCTGATCTTCGGCATTCCCGTCTTCTTCGACGTCGGCATCTTCGTCCTCGCGCCGCTCGTCTACGCGGCCGCCAAACGCTCGGGCAAGTCGATCCTGCTCTACTGCCTGCCCCTGCTCGCGGGCCTGTCCATGACGCACGCCTTCCTGCCGCCGCACCCCGGCCCGGTCGCCGCCGCGGGACTGCTGCACGTGCAGCTCGGCTGGGTCATCCTCATGGGCATCGTCTGCGGCATCCCGGCCGTGCTCGCCGCCTGGGCGTTCTCCGCTTGGATCGGCAAGCGCATCTTCGTCCCCGTACCGCAGGACATGGTCGAGGCGGCGGCGGAAGCGAAGCTGGCCGTCATCAACGAGCAGCGCGAGGCCGGCGTCGAACCGCAGGAGAAGCCGGTGCCGCTGGGCATGGTCCTCGGCATCATCGGTACCCCCCTGGTGCTGATCCTCGCCGCCACCTTCTCGTCCATCGCGCTCGACCCCTCCACGGGCCGCTCGGTCATCGAGTTCTTCGGCCACCCGTTCGTGGCCCTCACCATCGCCCTGCTCCTCGCGTACTACCTGCTCGGCATCCGCCGCGGCTGGTCCCGCAAGTCCCTGGAGACCGTCTCGACCGCGTCGCTCAAGCCGGTCGGCAACATCCTGCTGGTCGTCGGCGCGGGCGGCGTCTTCGGCGCGGTCCTCAAGGCGAGCGGGGTCGCGCAGGCCCTGTCGGACACCTTCAACGGCGTCGGCCTGCCGGTGATCGTCCTGTCGTACCTGATCTCGGTGGTGCTGCGCGTGGCCCAGGGCTCGGCCACGGTCGCGATCGTGACGACGGCGGGCATCGTGGCCCCCCTCCTGACCGAGGGCCACCACTCCCAGGCCTTCGTCGCCCTCGTCATCATGGCGATCTCCGCCGGCTCCATCTTCGCCTCGCACGTCAACGACGGCGGCTTCTGGATGGTGGCCAAGTACTTCGGCATCAGCGAGCGGGACACCCTGAGGACGTGGACGGTGCTGGAGAGCGTGCTGTCGGTGGCGGGGTTCGCGGGGGCGGCGGTGCTGAGCGTGTTCGTATAAGGACCGGGATCCGGGGGCGGGGACCTCCCGGGGCGGGGGCCGGGGACCGGGGGCGCACCCGGGCAACCGGACGGGGGCGCACCCGGGCAACCGGGAACCGCCCCGGAACCGACCCGCCCGCGACCGCCTTGTCGTGTCCAATGGGATGGGGGGAGCACGGATCGGGCTTGTGGGGGTGGCCGCGACGATGGGATTCTTGAGCCCATGTCGCAGCTCCCTCACCTGCCCGATCACGGAGCGGTACTCGCGGAGGTGAGGACGGTGCGGCGGGCCGGAGTCGTCAGGCTGCGCGGGCTCGACACCCCCGAACTCACCCGTATTGCGGGCGAACGGCCGGGTGAACAGGGCGAGTTACCGGCCCACGCGGTCGAACGACTGCTGCGGGACGCGGTCGCCGCGATCGGCGGCGGAACCCTGCAGACCGCGGCCGAGTACAGCCTCGGGCTCGCCCAGGGAACCCGTGACTGGCCCGCCGCCGACCTGCGCCGACGGGCCGCCGAGGTATACGGCGTCAGCGTCGAACGGTTCCGCAAACACCACGAGTTGATGGTGCTCGGGCAGATCACGGAGCAGGTCCTCGGCATCGCCGCCCGCACCGGCCTCCCGTCGGCAGACACGCGGCCCGTCCGTCTCGCCGCCGCCCACCGCGTCGTCAAGCCCTACGTCCACGACCGGGCCGTCCCCGTCACCCTGCACGTCCACTCGGTTGACCTGCTGCGGGACGTCGACGTCGTCGTCTCCCCGTCCAACACCTACTTCGCGCTGCCCGCGCCGTACAAGGCCTCGGTCGCCGCGACCCTGCGCTGCGCCGCAGCACGCACCGACCCCACGGGGGGACTCGTCCAGGACCACATCCACGACGAACTCCGGGCGTGGGCCCTCCGCAAAGGGCCCCCCGCCGGGCGGCCCTGCCCGGCACCGTCGCCGCCACTCCGCGGGCGCCCTCGCCGACCAGGGCATCCGCCGCGTCTACCACCTGGCCGTCGCCGTGCCGCGCCCCGGCACCAACGACTACGACGTCCAGGCGGCCGACATCACCCGTGCCGTCACCCGGGCGTTCCGGTTGCTGGCCGAGGAGTCCCCGCGCCACGACCCGCCGCTCGCCTCCATCTGCCTGCCCCTGCTCGGCGCCGGCCGCGGGGGGCCGCCACCGCTGGAGAGCTTCGGCGCGCTGTGGACGGCCGTCGAGGCGGAACTGGCCCGCGGCGCTCACTGGGACGTCCACCTCGTGATGCGCCGCCATGCCCGGGCCGACCTGGTGGAACGGTTGCTGGGCGAGATGGGGCGGCGTTCGTAGGGGAAGGCCGGTGTCGAGGTGTCGGGGGCGGCGGGGGTCGGCCAAGTGGGTTCAGGACCACACCCGTTGACCACACAACCGTAGGGCGACGCCCGCAAGCGACGCCCGCAAGCCGACAAGGGGGAACCGTGAATCCATACGCCGTGCTCGCCGCGGCCGCGGCCGGGTGGGACCGGTTCGCCGACCGTATCGCGGAGCCGACGCGCGAGCGGCTCGCCGCGCTGCTGGCCGTCGTACGCCACCGGCGGACCGACGAGCATGCCCGCCGCACCGCCGCCGAGGAGGCGCAGGTGTGACTCAGGTGAACCGGGGTGAGAGGAGGGCTGGCTGTTCCCGGCACAGGTACGTCGTCCATACTTCCGGCGTGGAGCAGCGTATAGGTTCGAGCAGCCAGCCCCTGGAGGGCGCCGGATTCGACCCGGCCTTCATCCCCGGGCTCACCTCACCCGCGTCGGCGGAGCAGGAGGACGCAAGGTCGGAGGAGGCCAGGTCGGAGGAGGCCGAGGAGAAGGCCGAGGAGAAGGCCGAGGAGAAGGCCGAGGAGAAGGCCGAGGAGAAGGCCGAGGAGAAGGTCGCCGCAGAGGACGCCCCGGTCGAGGACGGGGTCCCCGAGGACGCCGAGGAGTCCTCCGACGAGCAGGAGCCCTCCGGGGGCCCCGTCTTCGAGGCGTCCGACCGCCGCGCGAAGATCGTCGCCGACCACAAGGGCGTACGCCTCGCACTCGACGACCAGGAGTGCGAGTTCCGCTGGGACGAGATCGGCGCCGTCGAGACGGAGATCCCGCGCTTCGGCAAGCGGTTCACCGTGACCGTGCACACCCCTGACCGCCGCTGGTACCCGATCGAGATCGAGGCGACGGCCAGGAGCCGCTTCAAGGAGTGGGAGGAGCAACTGGACGCGGTGCTGGACGCGTACTTCGAGGACGGCGAGGAAGAGCCGGCCGAGGCGCCCGAGGCCACCGAGGCCACCGAGGGCAAGGCCTAACCGCAGTACTGGGCTTCCTTGCCGATCGACCGGTACATGCAGTCGGCGTTCTCCAGAAGCTGTAGCACCGCGTCCCGGTTCCGCGACGGCCGTGATCTGCTGCTTCCCGCCGACGACCCGGCTGCGCGCGAAGTCGGCGACGACCTTCACCTCGGGCGCCGACTCGGGGGCGGATCCCCGGTACGTCTCGGAGGACGTGGACCCCGAAGAGCCGCCGCAGCAGCCCCACTTGTAGTTCCAGTTGCGGTTGAGGTCCGTACCGACGTACGACGACCCGCTGTTGGGCTGCCGGTTCTTGCGCCACGAGCGGTACGACCCGGTCGCGATGTCGTACTCGCCGCCGTCCGGGTTGAGGTCCGGCACGATCCAGATCTCGCGGCTGTTGACGAGGTTGGTGATGCGGGAGTCGGTTCCGTATCCGGCGCCGAACTCGCGCAGCAGGTACAGCGCCATCTCCACGGTGAGGTGCTCGCGGGCGTGCTGGTGGAAGGTGAGGAGCACCTCGGGCTCGTTCTCGTCGGTGGCGACATTGTCGCTGACCTTGATGGCGACGATGTCCCGCCCCTGGTACGACTTGCCGATCACGCGCTTGCTCATGATGGCCGGGTAGGCGGCGAGCCGCTGGTCGATCTCCCCGGTCATCTCCGCGTAGTTGTGGTACTTCGAGTCGGCGGAGGGAAAGTCGTAGAGCCCTACGTCGCCGGAGCCGGCGGAGCGGTCGGGGGCGGCGCCCAGGGCGCTGACGTCGTACCCGAGCCGACGTAACCGCCCGATCTGGTCGGCCCGTCCGGAGACGACCACGGTCTCCTCGTCGGCCTCGTCCACGGTGACGCCGGTCTGCTGGATGGCCGTACGGGTCAGGGGGCGGTGCCCTGGTGGATCTCGTACTGCCGGACGTCGTCGGCGGAGGGGCCGGCTGCGCGAGAGCCGAAGCCGTGGCGCTGTTGGTTGCCGTCGCCGAGACGGGCGCCGCGAGGGCGAGCGCGAGCAGGGCGGACAACGCGGCGGAACGTCTGCCGGCGCGGACGCCTGAGCCGCGGGTGTGAAGTCGCATGAATTCTCCTCGATTCTCCAGGGATCCGGGGTCACCGGACGTGGGGAGCGGAGTTCGGAGTGGAGCTGGGGGGTGCTTCAGTGCGACGTGCGCGTGCGCTTACGGCGTGCGGGGATGGCCCATGCGGGGAAGGCCCATGCGGGTGTGGCGCTCATGGTGCGGCGCTGGCATGCTCAGGTCAAGAGACCTCAAAGAGCCGCTCCCCGGAAGTGACCGGAAAGCGGCGACGGCTCGCGGCTCAGAGCAGGTGGTCGGCCCTGCCCGCCTTGATGTCCGTGATGAGAGCGCGGAGGGCTTCGCGGGTGTCGCTGAGGTAGCGCTCCTCCTGGCCGGCTATGGCGATGTAAGCGTTGCCTTGGGGATCGGTGCCGAAGCGGAAGCAGGCCGATCCCTCAGCGCAGAACGGGTCTTCCCAGGTGATGTCGGGCACGGCGTCTCCTCAGAGCTGGCTGGCGATGTCCTGGATGAAGGCGTACGACTCCTCGGGCGACAGGGCGCGGTCCTCCATCCAGTCCAGTTGGGCGCGGTACTTGGACAACTGGGCTTCCTGGTACAGGAATTCCGGACCGTGCGCACTGTCGATCTGGACCGTGTCGAGTTGCGGCACGGGCCCCTCCAGGTAGACCACGGTCTGCCCCGCGCCGGGGAAGGATCCCGCGTCGAACGGGATGACCTGCAGCACCACATGAGAGCGCTCTGACATGGCGAGCAGGTGTTCCAGCTGTGCTCGGGCGACCTTGCGGCCGCCGAACTGCATGCGGAGGGCCGCCTCGTGGACTATCCCGACGTATTCGGTCGGACTGTCGCCCTCGAGGATCCGCTGGCGCTCCAGACGGTGTGCGACTCGCAGGGCGATCTCGTGCTCGGGCAACGGCGGCAGCGCGGCCTTGAAGACGGCCTGAGCGTAGTCGCTGGACTGCAGGAGCCCAGGCATGTGGATCAGGTGCACGCTACGGATCCGCGCCGCATGGTGTTCCAGCTCGGCGATGTCGAGAAGGCCGGCCGGAAGGGTGCCGCGGTATCGCTCCCACCAGCCCCGTTCGGCGGGTTGGGTCATCTCGGCCAGCGCGTCGATGTACGCCTCGTCGTCACAGTCGCAGTTGCAGGCCAGCGTGCGCAGTCGCTCGGGGCTGATGGCGCGCGTGCCCGACTCGATGTTGGAGATCTTGCCGCGGTCCACACCGAGCAGCCCGGCGGCGCGTTCGCCTGTCATTCCGGCGGCGGTGCGCATCTTCCGCACCTCTGCCCCGAGCCTCTTCTGACGCTCTGTCGGGGACGTCCTCGCGGCCATGCCGTTCCTTCCTCCAAGCCAGAGACACCCTACGTGGTGCTTGGGTTCCCCTAAATGCGGGGCAACTTAACCCCCCGATGCTCTACAGTCAGTTATGCACAAGCTACACACCGCAGTTGGCAGTGCATCGCGCGAGTCTGCCCGCAATCTCCTTCCCTGGGAGGGGCAGGGCCGCGTCAGGGAGACGAGCCACCGACTGCACGCAACCAGTCCGCGAATCCATGCCCGCCCCCCGACACTTGGAGACACACGCATGTCCCGCTGCCCGATCACCCCCACGTACCCGGGGGACCGCACAACCCCCACCCCCGACACCCTGGCCTACAGCTTCACGCTCCCGGCGTCACTCGCGAGCCCGGCCTTCGCCAGAACGGCGGCCAGGGAGATTCTCAGGGCGCACGGACTGCACGACATGCTGGACCCGGCGCTGCAAGCGGTGGGCGAACTGACGGCAACGGCCTGCCAGTTCACCGAGTCCCCGAACTACTACCTCCGCCTGCGCTACCGAACCGGCACGCTCCGCCTGATCGCCTACGACAGCCATCCCCGCCACACGCACCCGAACCTGGCCACGGCCTGCGACACCCGCCGCCGCGCAGCCCTGCGCCTCCTCGCCTGCGTCTGCCGCGCCTGCAACGGAGCCTGGGGCTTCGGCGAGGCACACGAACCGGGCGGCGGCACCCGCATGTGGGCGACCCTGCCGAGAGAGGGCACGGCAACGTACGGCGCAGTCGCCCCACCGCGCACCATCAGCCCTACCGGAAGGGGATGGTGAGCCAGGGGCTGTCGGGCTCGGACATGAGGATCCGGTGGGCCTCCAGCACGTCCGTGTACCAGTGCCCGAACTCCTCGTCGTCGAAGTGCAGACACCGGCCGAGGATGTACCCCGCGGAGAAGTCCTGCCAGGAAGTACGCCGCCCAGTCACCACGCCCCTTCGCCTCCAGGAGCGCCTGCTCGACCTCGGTAGGCGGCACCCAACTCGGCGAGACTGGAGGCCCAAAACCGACGGGTGGCGGCCCGAACGACATCTACTTCCTCTCTCTCGAGGGCGGAGCAGCTACGGTCGACGGCGGAGCCATCAACTCCACAACTCATCACGGCAGTTCCGGCCCGGGAGTCGAAGGACGACGACGTCGCTCGCAGGCGCCGCGAGTTCGCCGCGCTGCTCGGCGAGTTCCGGCGTACGGCCGTGCTCGTACCGCTCGACGAGGACGACGTACCCCTCGTGGGGGACTATGGCGGAATCCGGTGGATCTACGCCTTCTCCGACGAGGCGGCGCTCGCCCGCTTCGCTGTCGCGAGGGGTGAAGGTTCGCGGGAGTGGGCGTACCGGCGGGTCCTGGGCGCGCGGCTGCTCGATGCCGCCGTGCCGGCGACGGGGGTGCCGTGCGGGGTGGCCCTGGACGTGGGGAGTGACGGCGACGGCGTGCTGTTCCCGCCGGTGGCGGGGATCGTGCCGGACAAGTCGGCGTTGGACGTGGAAGAGAAGGGGAGCAACCGCGGTGAGCGGTGACTGGGGCAATGACATCAAGGCCGAGGGACTGGACCTCATCACCCAGGGCATCACGCTGACGTTGGGTGAGCTCAAAGAGATCGGCATCGACAGCGTCGCCGGCGTGGGGCGAGGATTCGAGAACGTCGCCCTGTCCGGGCTGGAGTTGGGGCACGACGGGCTGACGTCGGCCTTCAAGTCCTTCTGAAAACGAGCGCTGGGAGTGGGGCGTGCGCGCCCTGATCGTCGAGGGCAACAACTTCGCGGCCGGCGTGGGCCTCTCCGCCGGAACGCTCCACGAGACGGACCAGTACGTCGAGGGCGCCTTCAAGGTGGCCGCCAACTCGCTGATGGGCAACCCCTACGCGTCCGAGGACGACATCACGAACATGAGTTGGTGGACCACAACACCGCCTACGCGCACGCCGACTACAGCAGGGAGTCCGCCGAGCAGGCGTGGGACAACATGAAGCAGGGCTGGAAGGACGCGGGGCGCGACATGATGACCTCGAACTCCTTCGTCGGTGGGGTTCCCATTCCGGTGAATCCCCAGCAGCTCTCCGGTATGAGTGACGAGCAGTACGAGGCCATGCTGGACAAGATGTTCGGGCCGTCGCCCGAAGAACGGGCGCGGGCTGCCGAACAGCAGGGCGGGGGCGCCGGCTGATGGGCCTCGGGGATCTCGTCGACTCCGGCCTGGACAAAGTCGAGGACGGCTGGAACGCGGGCAAGAAACTCGCCGGCGAGGGCATCGACAAGGGCACCGACTTCGTCGGTGAGACCTTGGACAAGGTCGGAGCCCACGACTGGGCCGACAGGGTCGAGGACCTCGGCGACAGCGTCGCCTCCGACCTCGGCGCCACGCCGGGCGAGCAGCAACTCGGCGAGACCGAACAGCCCCACGACCTCATCCATGGCAACCCGGGGGCCATCCGGGCCGGCGCCAAGCACCTCAAGGACTTCCACGCGGCCTTCGACAAGGTCGGCCAGGGCATGCGGAAGCTGGACTCCTCCCACTGGAAGGGCGAGGCCGCCGACACCTTCCGCGAGAAGTTCGCCATGCACCCCACCAAGTGGCTGCACGCGGCGGACGCCTGCGACAAGGCGGCCAAGGCGCTGGAGACATATGCCGACACGGTCCAGTGGGCGCAGGGGCAGGCGAAGGAGGCGATACGTCTCTACAAGCAGGGGAAGAACGCATCCCACGAAGCCGCCGCGGCGTACAAGGAGCGCGTCGACGCCTACGAGGCGGCGATCAAGGCGGACAAGGATCCCGGCCCGCGCCCGGAGCCCGCCAAGGACCCCGGCGACGCCGACATCAAGCGGGCCCACGAGATCCTCGACGAGGCGCGTCGCCAGCGCAACGCCGCCGCCCGCACCGCCGAGGACTCCGTACGCGCCGCCCTGGCACACGCACCAGCCGAACCCCCGCCGCTCGCCCGGCTGAAAGCCGACGCGGTCGACGGTTTCGGCGCGCTGAACACCGAGCTCACCCACGTCGTTGGTGGGGTGATCAAGGGCACCGCAGGCCTGGTCAACTTCGCCCGCGGCCTGAACCCGATGGACCCCTACAACCTCACGCACCCGGCCCAGTTCGCCCAGAACTGCAGCATGACCCTGTCGGGGCTCGTCTCGACGGCCGCCCACCCCGAGCGCGCGATCAAGTCCGCCTGGGACGACTTCAAGAAGGACCCCGCCGAGGGCTTCGGCCGCATGCTCCCCGAGTTCGTCGGCAGCAAGGGGCTGGGGCTGGCCCGGGGGCGGGGTGCGCGCCGCGGTCAAAGAGGGGATGGAGGAGGCCGCGGAGTCAGCGGCACAGAGGGCGGCCCGTAGGACTGTCGAAGAGGACGCGAGCAGCGTCTCCCACACCGAAGATTCCAGGGTGTGCCGAGGCACCGATCCCATCGACCTCGCCACCGGCAAGATGTACCTGCCGCAAACGGACGTCGCCCTCCCCGGCGCCCTGCCGCTGGTGATCAAACGACGGGTGGAGTCCGGCTACCACCTGGGCCACTGGTTCGGACCCTCCTGGTCCTCGACTCTCGACCAGCGCCTGGAAATCGACTCCGAGGGCGTCGTCTTCGTCACCGAGGACGGCCTGCTCCTCGCCTACCCGCACCCGGCACCCGGCCTGCCCACCCTCCCCAGCCACGGCCCACGCTGGCCGCTGGACCGCGAGGACGGCGGCTACACGGTCACCGACCCGCAGACGCGACGTGTCTGGCACTTCTCCGACCGCGGTGACGACCTGGCTGTCCTGGACCAGATCGACGACCGCAACGGCAACTGGATCACCTTCGAGTACGACGCCGACGGCACCCCGCTGGCCATCGCATCCAGCGGCGGCTACGAGGTCCGGATCACCACGGCCGACGGCTGTGTGACGGCACTGCACCTGGCCGCGACCGGCCAGGAACTCAAACGCTACGGCTATACGGACGGCAACCTGACCGAGGTCATCAACTCCTCGGGTCTGCCGCTGCGTTTCACGTACGACGAGGCGGGCCGCGTCACATCGTGGACGGACACGAACGACCGCAGCTACACCTACGAATACGACGATCAGGACCGGTGTCTCGCGGAGGGCGGCTCGGCGGGCCACATGAGCCTGCGCGTCACGTATGACGGGACCGACGCGGACACTGGCCTGCGGGTCACCACCACGACGACTGCCGAGGGCCACACGCGCCGGTTCCTCATCAACGACGCCTGGCAGGTGGTCGCCGAGATCGACCCGGTCGGCGCGGTCACCCGCTACCAGCGCGACCGCTACAACCGCCTGCTCTCCCAGACGGATCCCCTCGGTCACACGACGTCGTTCCGCTACGACGAGGCGGGGAACCTGGTCACCCTGACCCGCCCGGACGGGCGCGAGGCGAAGGCCGAGTACAACGACCTCGGCCTGCCGGTGAAGGTGGTGAACCCGGACGGCACGGTCTGGCACCAGACGTACGACGGCCGCGGCAACAGAACGTCGGTCACCGACCCGGCAGGCAAGACGACCCACTTCACGTACGACGAGGCGGGCCACCTCACGGCCGTCACCGATCCTCTGGGCCACACGACCACGGTCCGCTGCGACCGGGCCGGGCTGCCCGTCTCGATCACGGACCCGCTCGGCGCGACGACGACGTACGAGCGGGACGCCTTCGGTCGGCCGGTCGCGATCACGGACCCCTTGGGCGCGGTGACCCGCCTGGAGTGGACGGTCGAAGGCCACCTGGCCCGCCGCACGGCCCCCGACGGCACCACCGAGTCCTGGACATACGACGGCGAGGGCAACTGCACCAGCCACACCGACCCGATGGGCGGCGTCTCGCGCTTCGAGTACACCCATTTCGACCTGCTCACGGCCCGCACGGGCCCGGACGGGGTGCGCTACGAGTTCGAGCACGACACCGAGCTGCGCCTGACGAAGGTCACCAACCCGCTGGGCCTGACGTGGAGTTACGAGTACGACCCGGCTGGACGCCTGATCGCGGAAACGGACTTCGACGACCGCACCCTGACGTACACGCACGACCCGGCAGGCCGCCTGACGTCCCGCACCAACGCGCTCGGCCAGGTGGTGACGTTCGAGCGCAACGAGCTCGGCCAGGTGGTACGCAAGGACGCGGTCGGCCAGGTCACGACGTACGCCTACGACCTGACGGACGCGTTGGCGCAGGCAACGGGCCCGGACGGCACGACGTTGACGGTGCTGCGCGACCGTTACGGCCGCGTGCGGTCGGAGAGCGTCAACGGACACGAGCTGACGTACACCTACGACGAGTTGGGCCGCCGCACGGGCCGTACGACACCGACGGGTGCGACGACGACATGGTCGTACGACGCGGCCGGGCGCCGCACCGGCATGACGGCCTCGGGCGCACCATCGACTTCGCCTACGATGCGGCGGGCCGCGAACTGGCCCGCCGCATCGGCGAGACGGTCACCCTGGAGCACGCCTTCGACGCGCTCGGCCGCCTGACGACCCAGTCGGTGACGGGCGCACGCGGCCGTATAGTCCAGCACCGCACGTACACCTACCGCGCCGACGGCAACCTGATCGGCGTGGACGACCGTCTCTCCGGCTCACGCCGCTTCGAGCTGGACGCGGCGGGCCGGGTGACCGCGGTGCACGCGGCGCACTGGACGGAGACGTACGCCTACGACGCTGCGGGCAACCAGACACACGCTTTCTGGCCGGCGGGCCACCCCGGCCAGGAGGCGACAGGCGAGCGCACGTACACCGGCACCCGCATCACCCGCGCGGGCAACGTCCGCTACGAACACGACGCCCTGGGCCGCATCATTCTGCGCCAGAAGACCCGCCTGTCCCGCAAACCGGACACCTGGCGCTACGAATGGGACGCCGAGGACCGCCTGACGTCAGTCGTGACACCCGATGGCACGCGGTGGCGCTACACCTACGACCCGCTGGGCCGCCGCACCGCGAAACTCCGCCTGGCCCCGGACGGCGAAACGGTCGTCGAACGGGTCGACTTCACCTGGGACGGCACGACGCTGTGCGAGCAGACGACGACGTCCCCGGATCTGCCGCACCCGGTCACCCTCACCTGGGACCACCAGGGCCTGCACCCCATCGCCCAAACCGAACGCATCACCCCGGCAGCCGACGCACCGCAGCAGGAGATCGATTCCCGCTTCTTCGCCATCGTCACCGACCTCGTCGGCACCGCGAGCGAACTCATCGACGAAGACGGCGACATCGCCTGGCGCACCCGCAGCACCCTGTGGGGCACAACAGCCTGGGCCGCGAACAGCACGACCTATACCCCCTACGCTTCCCCGGCCAGTACTACGACCCCGAAACAGGCCTCCACTACAACTACTTCCGCCACTACGACCCCGAAACCGCCCGCTACATCACCCCCGACCCACTAGGGCTGGAACCGGCACCCAACCCGGATGCATACGTCCAGAACCCGATGGTGTGGACCGACCCTCATGGCCTGTCGCCCTGCCCGGCAGAGCAGGACCGGCGAGCGCAACCCACCCACGGTGTTGGAGAGGGGCACGAATGGGCGAAGAGTGTAACCCAGAAAGGGAGGACCGACAATTCAAAAGTGATCTCCGGACATGGTTATTACGAGTTCGGCGCAGGAGAGATGACCGTACCGCCCGGAACCTGGCTCAAGTTCTATGTGGAAGATGGGAAGCGTCTGAACGATGCCTTCGCTCACGAGATCGAGACCGGTGCCAATCATGCGCCGGTGGAGACGTTCGGCCCAGGGAAAAAGCTGCCAGACTACACGGTAGATATTCCGAAGAACCTCATGATCAGTAGTAAGTCGATTACCGTGAACACAGCGACGCGACTCAGTGAGATAGTCACCGATAGGATGGGGGCGGTTCATGTCCTGATCTGTCGCGAGCACGTGAAGCCTTGGTGAGACGATGGCGTACTACCCCGACCTCAGCCCGTACACCTATGACACAGCGGACCGGGAAATGCTGACCGTGGGTTGGCTCTCTCGTGAGCATCCGTATACCACCGGAACTGCTCCGGAGGGGCTCGTGGAGGCTCTGGTGCGACTGGCTCGCGAAGCGGTGAATGTGCAACGTGGAATGCATTTCTGCAATCTGTGCCCGGATTTTCAGACGGCCAGGGCGCACACTTCTCGTGGTGATGTGTTCATCGGAAGTGGGGAGATCCGCGTGACAAGTGACAGCGGAATTGTTTACGCGGCTCCGACAATGATCGTTCACTACGTCGAGGATCACGCCTATTTGCCGCCCGAGGAATTCTGTGTCGCGGCTCTGGGAGCAGTTTGAATTGGCTTGTCAGTGCGACGCCGTCTGCCAGGCGCCGCACCGACATCAAGTCAGCGTTCGGCTCACGGCAGCGCGTGCACGTGTGCCCCCACCGTGTTCGACCACGCGTTCCCCGATGCCGCGTCCCAGTTCGTCGACCACGTCATCGCGCCCCGCAGGTCGGGGTACGTCTTCGACGGCTTGAAGGTGCCGCAACCCGTGGCCTTCGTCAGGCAGTCCAGGGCGTTGTTCACCACGGAAGGCGACACGTAGCCGCTGCCTGCCGCGCTCGTGGAGGCCGGGAGGCCGAGGCCGACCTGGGACGGGGACAGGCCGCCCTCCAGCTGGATGCAGGCCAGGGCCGTCAGGAAGTCCACCGTGCCCTGGCTGTAGACCTTGCCGTCGCAGCCCAGCATCGAACCGCTGTTGTAGTACTGCATGTTGACGACCGTGAGGATGTTTTTGATGTTCAGGGCCGTCTGGAAGTAGCCGTTCGACGTCGACTGCATGTCGATCGTCTGCGGGGCCATGGTGATGATCAGTGACGAGCCCGCTTTCGCTGACAGAGCCCTCAGCGCCTGCGTCATGTACGTGGCGTTGATGCCGTTCTCCAGGTCGATGTCGACGCCGTCGAAGCCGTACGTCTGCATCAGGGAGTAGACCGAGTTCGCGAAGTTCGCCGCCGACGTGGAGTCGTTGATCGACACCGTGCCGTTCTGGCCGCCGACGGAGATGATGACCTTCTTGCCGGCCGCCTGCTTCGCCCTGATGTCCGCCTTGAACTGGTCCACCGTGTAGCCGCCCAGGCCCGAGGAGTCCAGCGTGAAGGAGACCGCGCCCGGCGTGGTCGTCGCGTCGGCGAAGGCCACCGCGATGATGTCGTACGACGACGGCACGTCCGAGATCTTCTGGACCGTCGCGCCGTTGTTGAAGTTCTGCCAGTAGCCCGTCACGGCGTGCTTCGGCAGGCCGGTGCCGCCTCCGCCGCCCCCGGACGCCGTCGTCGTGCCCGTCACCGTCGCCGACTTCGGCGACTCGCCGGCCGCGTTCGTCGCCGTGACTTGGAAGGAGTACGTCGTGGAGGCCGCAAGGCCCGTCACCGTCGCAGTCGTGCCCGTCACCGCTGTCACCTTGGTGCCGTCGCGGTAGACGTTGTAGCCCGTCGCGCCCGACACCGCGTTCCAGGCCAAGGACACCGCCGACGACGTGGTGCCCGTGACCGTGAGGCCGCCCGGTGCCGACGGGACCGTCGGGGTCGGGTCACCGCTGCCGCCCCCGTCGGGGCCGAAGACCGAGACGTCGTCCGCGTAGTACGCCGCCTGGCCGTACCAGCCGTGCAGATACACCGTCACCGACGTCGTCGACGCGCCGGTGGTGAAGGTGGTCGACAGTTGCTTCCACGCCGTCGTGTCCGGCGTCCACGTCGACACGTCCGTCGTGCCCGTGCCGGTCGCGCCCAGGTAGGTGTACCCGCCCTGCACCCACGCGCTCAGCGTGTACGTCGAGTTCGGCTTGACCGCCACCGTCTGGGTGCACTGGGCGTTGTCCTGCCCGGCCGGCGTCGCCTTGAGCGCGGCCGAGCCGCCGTGCACCGGCGAGGAGACGGTCGTACCGCTGTTCGCGGAGCAGGTCCAGTTGTCCAGACCCGACTCGAAGCCGGCGTTCTTGGCGTTGTTGACGTCCGCCGCCTGCGCCTGGCCGGTGCTCGCGAAGGAGAGGGCGAGGGCTGCGGTGACGGCTCCCGACCAGATGCGCAGAAGCCGTCTGCGTCTGGGCATGCCTGGTGCGCGGTCCACTGGGGCCTCCGGTGGGGGAGAGGGGAGGGGCAGGAAGACGGTGGCCACCGCTTAGCCGTACAAGTTGGTCCAGACCAATTGCCTCTGTCAAGAGGTCCAGACCAACTGGGCTCCCGGTCCTCAACCCCTTGCCCCCATACGCCCTTTACGCCCGCGTCTCCCGCCACCTGTCGAGCAGCAGACCCATGGCACATCCCGCCAGCAGCACGCCCGTCGACATCCAGAACGCGAGCGACGTGAACCCCGTCCGGTCCCAGCGCAGTGACAGCGTCAGCACCTGCGCCGCCGCCGGGACCGCGCACGCTGCCACCGCGTGCCCTACCGGCATCTCCCGCCAGGGCTCGGGGTGCGCCCGCGCCGCCGCCCAGGTGGCCAGCACCACGCAGACCAGGTTCGGCAGGTGGACCAGCGCCAGCGCCGCCCCGAACGAGCCGACGCCCCGCGGGCCGACCAGGTGCCCGTACAGCAGCGTCATCTGGAGGTACTCGGTGACGACGAGGACGACCACGCCCGCCGCCCACGACCGGACGAGGGACAGCAGGGGAGCGGGGGTGGTGTCGGCGGTGGGAGCACCGTAGCCGTCGTAGCGCGGCATCACTTGCCTCCCCAGATCCGCATCACGTGCCTCCCAAGACCTGCATCACGTGTCTCCCCCAGATCTGCATCATGTGCCTCCCAAGACCTGGTAGAGCAGCAACGTCGTGAAACCCAGCGCCGCCAGACCGCAGCCCGCGGTCAGCGCCAGGGCCTGCAGGACCGGGGACCAGCTGCCCCGGCCCGCGACGGTCGCCGTCCCCTGCGGATCGCGGGGGTCGTAGGTGACGGTGACCCAAGTGCCCTCCTTCATCGACCAGCTCGCCAGGTCCTCGAACTCGACCTGTGTGCCGTCCGCGGTATGGAAGGCGAAGTAGTGGCGGGCGGCGTCGGAGCGGTTGTACGGCTCGGTTTCGACGCGGACGCACTCGCCGCCCGTGCGGACGCCGCGCCGCAGCACACGCGCCACCGTCAGCAGGCGCCTTGCGTACTTCCACGACAGCGCGCCGAAGAAGGCGACCAGCAGGGCGAGGACGACGTACCCGGCGCCCGGGACCTTCATCGTCGTCCCACCTTCATGGCCGTGACCGGGTGCCTCTCCACGGCTAGTGCACCTCGACCGAGTCGGTGATCTTCTTCAGGTCGCCGTCCGACAACGTGCCCCGGGCCGCGTCGATGCGGACCGCGAAGGTCGTGCCGGAGGAGTCCAGGCCCGTCAGGATCACGCCCTTGATCGGCGTGCCCTTGGGGGGATTGCCGGCCTCGCCGGTCGACTTGAAGGTGAAGTCGATCCGTTTGGCCTCGTCGGTGCCGGCCGGCTTCACGTTCTTCTCGCCCTTGACGCTCGCGCCCATCTGGATGCCCGCCTCGGCGGCGATGGCGGCCTGCTCGGCCGAGTCCGCCTGGGTGAAGTCCAGTTGCACGGTGATGGTCGAGACGGTCCTGCCGCCCTGCTTGCGCACCGCCGCCGCGGCGTTGTACCTGCTGCGTTCGGCGGCGCTCTGCTCGACGTAGCCCGTGGGGCCCTTGGGGTACGACACCGAGACGCCCTTCGTCTTCAGCGTCCCCCAGCCGTCGGGCACGGAGGCGGTGTCCGAGGCGCCCTTTCCACAGGCGGACAGGGTCAGGGCGGCGGCGGTCAGCAGGCCTGCGGCCACGGTCACGGCCCCGGACGTACGGTGGGTTTTCATCGGCGTCGGCTCCCGTCGGCGGCGGTCGGTTCGCATGACTCTTCCCCGATCCCGATCAGTTCGCACAGTAGCTGTAGGGGACGTACGAGCGGCTGTCACCCTGCGGGGCACCCAGAAACTGCGCGTTCGTCAGCGTCTCCGACTTCTTCTCCGTGCTGATCGACATGCCGAGGCTGAGCCCGAGGTTCAGCTCGAAGCCGTACTCGGCGGCGTTCACCTGGCCGGTGTACGTCATCCTGTTGGACTTGCCCTTGTTGAACATCAGCTGTCCGAAGGGGTCGTCGCCGCCGGGCCGCTTGGTCGGGGCGTGGTCGTCGAACATGTACTGGAAGGGCGTGGCGACCTGTTCGTTGTTGCTGTCCAGCCACTGCTCGGCGATGGCCCGGTCGTGGTCGCCCTCGGGGCCCGGGTCGAAGCTGACGGAGTTGGTCACGACCTGGATGCCGGTGGTGTTCTCGGTGCCCTTCTCGTTGACGCCGCCGCCGCGTTTGTCGTTGCCGGACTTGCCGTTGTCGCCGCCGACCTTGGCGCCGTCCTTCTGGCCGCCCTGCTCGACGGTGCGGGTCATGTCGATGCGGACCAGCTTGCCGGTCGTCTTGTCGTAGGTGACGGTGATGGTGCCGGTCTGGGTGGTGGAGGCGGAGGCGTCGCCGCTGAGCGGGCCCGCCTCGTAGCCGACCTTCGTGCCGTACTCGATGGACGAGGAGTACGTGTACGACTTGGTGTTCTTGTAGGCGTTGTCGGTCCAGGTGACCTCGGGGGAGTACTTGAAGCTGCCGCCGAGCGTGGCGCTCAGCTTCTTCTCGTCACCCGCCGAGATCTTCAGGCCGCCGGCCGCGGAGGCCTCCAGCCCCACCTTGCCGTAGGTGATCTTCCGGTTGTCGCCGAGATGGTCCTTCACTCGTTTCTCCGTGTCCTCCTCGTCCTTCAGGGGCCCGGTCCCGAAGAGATAGAGGATGCTGTCGCCGAGGCTGGCGTCCGCACCGCCCGGCGACTCGCGCCGCATCTGGTACATCTGCAGCTTCTCGATGTCGTCGCGGAACTTCTGGGCCTCCTCGGGGCTCTCGAAGACCCAGGTGTCGCCGTTGGTGACCTTGATTCCGGCGCCGAGCTCCACCTTGTCCATGCCGAACTTGCCGACCTTCATCCCGGGCTTGAAGTCCTTCTTCGCACCGACGGAGGCCGCGTCCGTGAAGGTGAGGTAGACGAGTTCGTCCTTGTCGTCGACCTTGCCGTCGTGGTTGACGTCCGTCTTGGCCTTGAGGTGCTGTTCCTGGAAGCCGTACTCCTTGCCGATCTCCCAGAACAGGATCTTCGCCTTGGAGCCCGCCTTGTCGGTGACCGTCGAGACCTGGCACAGCGCCGGCTCGAAGTCGGCGTCGGTCAGCGGCTTGCCCGCCTGGTTGTTCCCGGTGCCGCAGTTGCCGCCGCCGGTGACCTTGCAGATCTCCGCGGAGATCCTGTCGTAGATGGTCCGGCCGATGCCAGTGGCGGAAATGCCCAGCACGATCGCAACGGTGACCACGACCATCCCGAGGTACTCGGTCCCCGTCGCGCCCCGGTCGTCGAGTCGGTACGTGCGGCCGTGCGCCGGCCCGTGCATACGGTTGTACGTACCGTTTCCGTACGTCCGTATGCCGCCCCCGCGAGCCATACGGCACCCCTCCTCGCCCAGTGGCAACAGCACCTGTGTGGACGGTGAGGGTAGGAGCGGGTGCCGTCGGGAGGCGTGGGCCCGAGGGCCCAAACGGAGGCCCACAGTCCCCCGGGGTGTACAGGGCCCATGTCTTTGGGCCCGGACGGGATGCTCAACCTGCCCCGCTTTGAAATGACTTGTGCAATGACAGTTGCTGCACAGCTACGGAATCGCTGTTCTCCGGTCACAGAGGCGTGGATACAGTGCTGAGGTAGTCACGCAGTGAAGTCGACTCGGCGTACCGGAGAAAACGACGGTGGGCCGACAGGCGTGAAACGGGGAGCTGCGCGTGCCAACTGCCATTGCTGTGACCAGCGCCGACATGGCGCTGCCCGCACAGGACGAGCGGACCGTGTCCGCCGTCGTCCTGCAGGACCTGGACCGACAGCCGCTCGAGCAGGCGCTGGCCGGGATGCAGACGCTGATCGACCAGCACGGATACGTGATCGTCGTGTGCTCCCAGGCCGTCCCCAGGGGTGTGCAGCGGCGGCTGCACACCATCCGGTCCCTGCTGGAGAGCGACCGGATCGCCCTGTTCCGCCCGGAATTACCGCCGCTCGGACTGGCCGTCCTGGCCCGCCAGTTGCGGCAGCTCGCCTCCTGCGACCTCAGCCCCGGCGTGCTCGCCTCGGCGGGCCGGCTGCTCACCCACTACATCCACTCCGGCGCCGTCCTCAACTCCGTAACCCGCCTCGACCGCGTCCCCGTCGGCCTCAAGGCGCACGCCAAGTCCTGGGTACCCGGCAGCCAGTTCGGGGTGATCGCCCACCCCGAGCCGCAACTGGTGCGGATCGGCCCCGAAGCCACCCTGGCGGGGCCGGAGTTCGGCACCTGGATGCTGGTCGCCAAGGGCCAGCTCCAGTCCGACTGGGTCACCGGAACCCTCGCCCAGGCGTGGAACGTGCTCGGTCTGCGCGAGGCCGCGCTGCCCGCCGAGTCCGCGAGCTGGTGGGGCACCGGAAAACTGATCGAGTTCTGCACCTACCTGCCCGACCTGTCGGTCCTCTACCAACTGGTCACCTCGGTGCGCCAGGGCACCTGCCACTGGTGCGGCATCGACGTCATCGGAGACCGCTGCGTCTTCTGCTCCGCCACCCCGCCCGTCCACGAGAACCACACACCCGCCGGGTGAGTCCTGAACGACGGAGCGCTCGCCAGGACCCCCGCAACGGAGAGCCACTTCCCGACCACCGCTCACACCATTCGATCCCGCCCGACCGATATCCCCAATGAGGTTGTACGGCTCATGAACTCCCGTCAGCGCCGCGGCGTGATACTCCTGCTCCTGTCCGTCATCTGCGCCCTCGGCGCGTTCGCGGGCGTGCTCTCCGTCATCAGCGACGTCAAGTCCAAGGTCGGCCCCGAGGTCACCGCGTACCAGTTGCGGACCAACGTGGCGCCCTACACGACGCTGAACACGGGCCAGTTCGAGAAGATCAAGATGCCCAGGCGGTGGCTGTCGTCCAACGCCGTCACCGACCTCTCCCAGATCCAGGGCAAGATCGCGGTCACGACGCTGCGCAAGGGCTCCCTGCTGCAGAGCGACATGATCGTGAACCAGCCCGCTCTGCAGCCGGGGCAGCAGGAGGTCGCCATCATGATCGATGCGGCGACCGGCGTGGCCGGCAAGATCACGCCGGGCTCCACGGTCAACGTGTATGCCACCTTCGACGGACAGCGTGAGGGTGACCCCGCTCAGTCCAAGATCATTGTAACCAACGCCAAGGTCCTCGACGTCGGCCGGATCACCGCGCTGGAACCCGACGCCAACAACAAGAACCAGCAGCCCACCGACGCCGTCCCGATCACCTTCGCGCTGTCCACCATCGACGCCCAGCGCATCACCTACGCCGAGTCGTTCGCCCAGCGGGTCCGCCTCGCGCTGGTCGCGCCGGGCAGCGACACCAGCGTCCCGGCCAAGGACCGGACCTACGAACTCGCGAACGACAAGTGAGAGGCCCGCATGCCCACCAGGATCCTCCCGGCAGTCGGTGACGCGGACGCCATCCGGTCCATCACGACCCTGCTCAGCCAGCTCCCCGACGCCGAGCCGGTGACCCCCGTCGCCGACTCGACCCAGCTCATCGACACCCTCGCGCGCCTGGCCGCCGAGTCCGTCGACGAGCTGCCCGAGGTCGTGGTGGTGCACGAGCGGATCGGCCCGGTCCCGGCCCTGGAGCTGATCCGCGAGGTCGCCCTGCGCTTCCCGGCCGTCGGCGTCATCCTCATCACCTCCGACGCCAGCCCCGGCCTGTTCTCGGCCGCCATGGACTCCGGGGCGCGGGGCCTGGTGGCCCTGCCCCTGAGCTACGAGGAACTGGTCAGCCGCGTCCAGGCGGTCGCCCAGTGGTCGGTGGGCGTGCGGCGCCATCTCGGTCACGGCGGCGACGTGTTCACCGGCGTCGGCGGCCGGGTGGTGACAGTGAGCGGGGCCAAGGGGGGTGTGGGTGCCACTCTCGCCGCGATACAGCTCGCCCTCGCCGCGCAGGCGTCCGGCCACAGCACGGCCCTGGTCGACATGGACCTCCAGACCGGCGACATCGCCTCCTACCTCGACGTCCAGTTCCGCCGCTCCGTCGTGGACCTGGCCGCCATCACGGACATCTCGCCGCGCGTCCTGGCCGACGCCGTCTTCCGCCACGACACCGGGATCGCGCTGCTGCTCGCCCCCGGCGAGGGCGAACGCGGCGAGGAGGTCACCGACCGCGCCGTCCGCCAGATCGTCAGCGCCCTGCGCTCCCGCTACGAGGTCGTCGTCCTCGACTGCGGCGCCCAGATGAGCGGCGCCGGCGCGGCCGCCGTGGAAATGGCCGACACGGCGCTGCTCGTCACCACCCCGGACGTGGTCGCGGTGCGCGCCGCCAAACGGACGGTGCGGATGTGGGACCGGCTGCAGATCCGCAAGGCCGAGGAGACGACGATCGTCGTCAACCGCCACACCCGCGGTACGGAGATCCAGCCGCCCCTCATCCAGAAGATCACCGGCACGGCGGTGGCCGGCACGGCCATCCCCGCCAACTTCAAGGAACTCCAGGGCGCGGTGGACGCCGGGCGCATCCACGAGCTGGACAGCAAGAGCGTGGTGAAACAGGCCCTGTGGGGCCTTGCGGGCGAACTGGGCATCGTCAAGGTGCCCGAAGGGGCCCAGAAGAGCGGCAGGTTGCGGGGCGACCGGGGGTCGGTGAGCTTCCGGCGGCGGCGGGAGGGAGGGGGATGAACGTGCGTACAACGGCCTTACGGAGGGCCCTGGGCCGGGACAGCGGCCAGGTCTCCATCGAGTTCCTCGGCATGACGCCGACGATCATCATCACGCTGGTACTGCTGTGGCAGTTCGTGCTGGTGGGGTACACGTACACCCTTGCGGGGAATGCTGCTGACGAGGCGGTGCGGGCGGGGACGGCGGCGACGGGCGACCGGCAGGCCGCGTGCGAACGGGAGGGGACATCGGATCTGCCCGAGGCCTGGCGGGGGGACGCCGAGGTCTCCTGCGGCTCCGGGGCTCCCGGGTACGTAACGGCCGACGTCAGCCTGAAGGTTCCCGTCCTCTTCCCCGGGTCGATCGGCTTCCCGTTCCCGGGCATCACGGGCCACGCGGGCGCCGTCGAGGAGGCGAAGTGAGATGCCGTACGACCGCAAGCGCCGCGACCGCGGCCAAGTCGCCATCGAATACCTCGGGTTCATCCCGATCCTGATCCTCGTCGCCATGGCCGCCGTTCAGATCGGCCTCATCGCCTATACGGCGCAGCAGGCGGGCACCGCGGCACGGTCCGGGGCGCGCAGTGCCTCGCTCCGCGGAGACGCCCAGCAGGGCTGCCGGGAGGCGGTCAGCGGCTGGCTCGCCGACGGCACCGACTGCCCGGCGGCGTACACGGGCGACGCCGTCACGGTCACGGCCGACGTGGACATCCCGTCCATCGTCCCGGGCTGGGACTTCGGCCAGGCCCACAAGACCGCCACCATGCCACTCGACCACTGACCGAGGACCGAAGGACCCGAGAACCGAAGGACCCGAGAACCGAAGGACCCGAGAACCGAAGGACCCGAGAACCGAGGAACACCGAGGAACACCAAGGAACACCGAGGAACGAGGAGCACCGCACCCATGAGCCTCCGGGCACGCATCAACTCCCCCGAGGAGAACGGCAGCCGGGGCGAGGACGGCCACATGGTCGCCTCCTACCGGGCGAAGCTGCTGGAGGAGATCGACCTCGCGGAGATGAGTTCGCTGGCCGCCGCCGAGCGGCGGGCGCGGCTGGAGCGGGTGCTCGGGCACATCATCAGCCGTGAGGGCCCGGTCCTGTCGACCGTGGAGCGCTCGCAGCTGATCCGCCGGGTGGTCGACGAGGCGCTGGGCCTGGGCATCCTGGAGCCGCTCCTCGAAGACGCCTCGATCACCGAGATCATGGTGAACGGGCCCGACGCGATCTTCGTCGAGCGCGGCGGCCGGGTCGAGCAGCTGCCGCTGCGGTTCGCCTCGAACGACCAGCTGATGCAGACGATCGAGCGGATCGTCTCGACGGTCAACCGGCGCGTGGACGAGTCGAATCCGATGGTCGACGCCCGTCTGCCGTCCGGCGAGCGTGTCAACGTGATCATTCCGCCGCTGTCGCTCACCGGCCCGACGCTCACCATCCGGCGCTTCCCGCGCTCCTTCACGCTCCAGGAGCTGATCGGCTTCGGCTCGCTGGACGAGCACATGCTGTTCCTGCTCGCCGGGCTGGTGCAGGCGAAGTTCAACATCATCGTCTCGGGCGCCACCGGCACCGGCAAGACGACGCTCCTCAACGCCCTCTCCGGCCTGATCCCGGAGGGCGAGCGCATCATCACCATCGAGGACTCGGCCGAACTCCAGCTCCAGCAGGCGCACGTGATCCGGCTGGAGTCCCGGCCGCCGAACGTGGAGGGCCGGGGCCAGGTCACCATCCGCGACCTGGTGCGCAACTCGCTGCGTATGCGCCCCGACCGCATCGTCGTCGGTGAGGTCCGCGGGGGCGAGTCGCTGGACATGCTCCAGGCGATGTCGACCGGTCACGACGGTTCGCTCGCCACCGTCCACGCCAACAGCGCGGAGGACGCGCTGATGCGCCTGCAGACCCTGGCCTCCATGTCCGACGTGGAGATCCCCTTCGTGGCCCTCCACGACCAGATCAACAGCGCCGTCGACGTCATCGTCCAGCTCACCCGCTTCGCCGACGGTGCCCGCCGCATCACCGAGATCGCGCTGCTGGCGAGCCACGGCAGTGAGCCGTACCGGCTGGCGACCGTGGCCCGCTTCAACGCCCGGCCCATGGCCTCCGACGGCCGCATCTACGGCGCCTTCGAGTACTTCCCGCTGCCGCGCCGCACCGCCGACCGCCTCTACATGGCGAGCCAGCCCATTCCCCAGGCCTTCGGCGTCGCCCAGTCCGCAGACCAGCTCGCCACCCGAGAAGCCAGGTAGGAACCGTCCCCGTGACTCCACCCACATGTGAACGCGCAGGCTTCCTGCGGCGCTGGCTAAGCAGCCTCGCAGAGGACCAGCCCGGCCCTGCTGAGGACGTTCAGCGCGCCTACGACATCGGCGTTGGCGGTGTGCCCGCATGTCGTGCACTGGAACGTTGCCCGGGTGACGCGGTTCTCCTTCGCGACGCACCCACAGGACGGGCAGGCGCGGGAGGTGTTGCGGGGGTCCACCGCGACAACGGTCCGACCGGCGCTTTCAGCCTTGTTGGCGAGGATCGCGAGGAACACCCCCCAACCCGTGTCGAGGATCGATCGGTTCAGCCTGGCCTTCGCGGTCCGCTGGTTCGGCAGGTACGCGCCGGGTTGTACGGAGCTGGGCTTCGGAGCCGGGCGGCGGGTCATGCCCGCAGTGTTCAGCCGTTCGTGCGCGATCGCATCGTACGTGCGCACGAGGGTGAGGGCGGTCTTGTGCGCGTGGTCGAGGCGCTGACGCCGGATCTTCGCGTGGATCTTGGCGACCTTCCGCGCGGCGGCACGGTGCGCCTTCGTCCGTTGTTTCGTTCGCTTCGGGAACGTCGCGAGGTGGCGTTGTGCCTCCGCCAGTTCTTCGGCCGCCGCTTGGAGAAAGGGTGGGTTGGCGATGTGCTCGCCATCCGAGGTGGTCAGGAAATGGGTGACACCCATGTCGATGCCAACGGCCGCGCCCGTCCTGGCCAGCTCCGTGGCGGCTACCTCGTCGCACGAGAGCACGACGTACCAGCGGTTCCCCTCCCGCTTCACTGCGATCGCCTTCACCCGACCCTCGACCGGGCGATGCTGGTGCACACGGACGTGCCCGACACCCTGAACCCGGACGCGGGTCTGCGGGTCATGCGGAGCGGAGTTCCAGCGGCAGCCGTCGCCGTCCTTGGGGAAGACGACGGTGTCAAAGTGCCCGATGCCCTTGAAACGCGGATGGCCGGGCTTCTCACCGTTCTGTACACGGCGGAAGAACGCGGCGAACGCTTTGTCCAGGCGGCGCAGGGTGGCCTGCTGCGAGGAGAACGACCAACGCCCCTGCCGCTGCGGATCGAACGCTCGGATCTCCTGCAACTGCGCGGATTGGTCGACGTAGCGGACGTTCGTCTTCGACGCGTGCCGCCAGGCGCCCCTCCGTTCCTGCAACGCCGCGTTGTACAGCGAGCAGTGGTCTCGAAGCATCTCGGTGAGTGCCACGGACTGCCGAGCTGTGGGACGGAGGAGGAACTTGTACGTGCGGATCATGTACTGCCCTCCTTCGGTTTTTTCCGAGGACGTTCCCACTGGGTGTCGATGTACCGCTGGACCGTTGCCGTCGAGACGGCACCGACCGACGCGGCGAAATACGACGACCACCACCACAGCGTCGGGAGCCTGGTCCTGGTCACAGCCACACATCCACTACATGTACGCCACGTGTCCAAGGTGCTGCGTTCCGTGACAACGCTTCAGGGCCGGACGCCGCGCCGCTCCGCACCACAGCGCTGGATTCGACTGCCCCACCGGCCGAAGCCGGCGGTCCCTTCGAAAGGGCACTAATGGATCTGCAAACCCTCGTCACCTTCACCACCGGCGTCACCCTGCTGACCTGCGTCCTGGCCGTCATGGGCCTGCACGCCTACGCCATGGGCAAGGTGCAGCGGGCGGCGCTCGTCGACCGGCTGTCGCAGACCGGGCAGATCCCGGTGGGCCGCCAGCGGCGGTTCCGCAACCTCGACCGCCGGCTGCGCCGTACGAAGCTGGGCAGGAAGCTGGAGCTGCGCCTGGCCGCGACCGGCCTGGACATCACGCCGGGCGAGTTCTTCGTCTACATGCTCGCCACGGTGGCGGCCCTGTGGCTGATCGGCCAGGCGTCCCTGGCGCCCTTCTTCGGCCCGCTCGCGGGGCTGCTGGGCATCTGGGTGGCGATGCAGTTCCTCAACTGGCAGCGGCAGAAGCGCATCGAGAAGTTCATCAACCAACTCCCCGAGCTGGCCCGCATCCTGGCCAACGCCACCCAGGCCGGTCTCGCCCTGCGTACCGCGATCGGCATGGCGGCGGAGGAGCTGGAGGCCCCGGCCGGCGAGGAACTGGCCAAGGTGGCCCACCAGCTGGCCCTGGGCGCGTCCATGGACGACGCGCTCGGCGAACTCACCGACCGTCTCCCCTCCCGCGAGCTGGTCGTCCTGGTCACCACGCTGGTGCTGTCCAACCGGGCCGGCGGCCAGGTCGTCAGCGCCCTGCGCAACCTCACGGAGACCCTCGAGGAGCGCAAGGAGACCCGGCGCGAGGTCCGCACCCAGCTCTCCCAGGTGAACATGACGTCGTACGCGGTGCCGGTGCTGGGCGTGGGCGCGCTGTTCCTCATGAACGGCGTCAAGCCCGGGGCTCTGGACCGCATGACGGGCTCCCCGGTCGGCCAGGCCGCGGTGATCATCGCCTTCTCGCTGTACGCCGTCGGTTTCATCCTCATCCGCCGCATGTCCCGCATCGACGTCTGAGCCCACCGCTCACGCAAGGAACGGAAGGAGGGAGGCCGGGATGGCACTTCTACTCGCACTCGTCATGGGCCTCAGCGTCTGGGGCGTCTTCGCCGGCATCCGCATGTACCGGGCGGACGCCAAGCTGCCCGGCGACCTCGCGGTGGCCCTGGAGGTCGGCGCCTCCCGCACCGGCGCGGTCGACTCCCTCGTCGACCGGCTCGGCATGCGGTACGCGCCCGCCGTCCTGCGGCTGATGGGCCCCAAGCTGGTCGCCCGGTACCGCCGCAAGATCGACCTGGCGGGCAACCCCGGCGGCCTGACCATCGACCGCTACGCGGCCCGCCGCGCGGTCTACGGCTTCCTCGGCGGCTTCGGCGGCCTGGTGATGCTCATGCGGGGCAGCATCTTCGTGGCGCTGCTGCTGTTCGCGTTCGGCGCGTTCTGGACGGAGGTCGGCATCTGGTCGGCGATCCGCATCCGCAAGGACGTGATCGAACGGACGCTCCCCGACTTCCTCGACGTCCTGGCGGTCGTGGTGAGCGCGGGCCTCGGCTTCCGCCAGGCCCTGGACCGCGTCGCGTCGAAGTACGAGGGCCCCTGGGCGGACGAACTCCGCATCACCCTCCGCCAGATGGACCTCGGCATGAGCCGCCGCCAGGCCTTCGCCGAACTGCGCCGCCGCAACGACTCCGAGCAGGTGGCGATGTTCGTGACGGCCCTGCAGCAGGGCGAGGAGCTCGGCGCGCCGATCGTCGACACGCTCGTGGCGCTGGCCAAGGACATGCGCCGTACGGACGCGCAGAACGCCCGCCGCAAGGCGGCCCGCGCGGTCCCCAAGGCCACCATGATGATCACCACCTTCATGGTCCCGGCCACGATGATCCTCCTCGGCGCGGGCCTGCTCCTCGGCTCCGGCGTGGACTTCGGCTCGATCACGGGCAAGTAGCAGGGGGCGACGACGGACATGGCGACGACACGGGAACGCACCGGGGAACGCATCGGGCTGCTGCGCCGCCGCCCGAAGACCCCGGAGATCACGACCCCTCCGGCGGGCACGGTCCTGCCCGCCCACGTGCGCACGGGCGCCCCCGACATCCCGGTGACGTCGGTGACCCCTGCCCTCCCGCCCGGCTGGGAACCGGCGGACGCCCCGCTGTCGGCGAGAGCACCTCTGCCGGCGGTACCGCAGCAGGCGGATCCTCGGGCGGGGGGCGCGTGGCCGGCGGGGGAGCCGGACACGGGCGTACGGACGGAGCGGACGGAACGGACGGTACGGATCAAGCGGAGGGGTGGGGGGAGCGCTGCGCCTGTGCCGACAGACGCAACTCAGTCGGCGCCTGCAGCCGAACCGGCGGCACCGGCGAAGCCGACGGCTGGGCCTGCGCGGACGGCTGGGCCTGCGTCGGCGGCTGGGCATGGGACGGCGGCTGGGCATGGGACGGCCGCTGTCCCGCAGCAGACCGCCGTACAACCGCCGCACCGACGCTCGGCCGCCGACGGCGAACGGCCCCCGCAGGGGCCACCCGTACCCGACCACCATGCCCGCACAGGTGGTGCGGGTGGGAGCCCGAATCCGGCCCCAGGCCGGGTGTCGGCGGCGCCCCACTCACCCGCACCCGAAAAAATCCAGGTCAGCGCACTCCAGGCGATGTGCCGCTACGTCTTCGCCTTCCGCCTGGCGATGATCGCCCTCTCCGCCCCCGCCGCCCTCCTCAACGCGGCCCCCGGCCTCGCCACCCGCCTCGTAGGCGCCGCAGTCGTCGTCACCTTCATGGGCTCGTACGTCCTCTTCCGCGACTGGGAACGCTTCGGCCCCCTCCTCCTGCGCCACCCCACCCTCCTCGCCGTGGACACCCTCTTCGGCGCCCTCCTCCTGATCGCGGCGGGCCCGGACAGCACCCTCGCCTACGTCAGCATCTGCACCCCCCTCCTCGCCGGCCTCGTCTACAGCTGGCGCGGGGCGGGCATCTTCGCCTCGCTCCAGTCCCTGATCCTCCTCGCCGTCTACACGAGCTCGAAGGAACTGCACGCGACCCTCGCCCAGTCCTCCCTCTTCCCGGGCCTGTGCGTCATCGCCGGCGCTGCCGGCGTCACCCTGCGCAACCTCCTCCTCCGCTTCGGCGAAGCCACCCAAGCCCTGACCACGGTCCAGGCCCGCCTCGCCGTCACGGAAGCGGTGGGCGCCGAACGCGCCCGCCTGGCCCGCGAAATGCACGACTCGGTCGCCAAGACCCTGCACGGCGTGGCCCTGGCCGCAGACGGCCTGGCAGGCTCGGCGGGCGCGGACCGCATGGACCCGACCCTGGTCAAGCAGCAAGCAGAACTGGTCGCCCGCTCCGTCCGTCGAGCCGCCGCCGAGGCCCGCGAACTCCTCGCGGACCTACGCCGCGAGAACAACCCCGACCACGGCACCGACGTCCTCGTCGAACTCGCCGCCCGCACCCGCGACTTCAGCACCCGCACCGGCCTGCCCGTCACCTACCGCCCCACGGGCGAGCACGGCGTACCCCCCGTCCCGCCCGCGGTGGCCCGCCAGCTCCTCACGATCGCCTCGGAAGCGATGGAGAACGCCCACCGCCACGCGGAGCCGACCCGGGTCGACGTACGCGCCGGCGTCCACGGCGGTCTCCTCCGCATCAGCGTGTACGACGACGGCCGCGGCCTGCCCCCCGGCACCACCCTCGAACAACTCCGCCGCGCAGGCCACTTCGGCCTGGTCGGCATGGTGGAGCGGGCCGCCTCGGTCGGCGCCCGCATCCGCATCGGCCGCGGCGCCCAGCCCCGGGGCACGGAAGTCCGCCTGGAACTCCCACTGGCGGCCCTGACGACACCGACCGGCTGACACACACGCCCACACGTCCCGTCCCCCCACGACCCGAGAGGAGGCCGCCGATGCCGGACCAGACGACTCCCCACCCCGGCCCCCAGCAGTCCCCACCCCCGAACCCCTTCGAGGACTTCCCGACGGCCCCGCCGTCCGCACCCCTGCGCGTGGTCGTGGCCGACGACAACCCCGTGGTCCGCGCCGGCCTGACGGCCCTGCTCTCCGGCCGCGCGGACATCACGGTGGTCGCGGAGGCCGCCGACGGCCGCGAGGCCTGGGAAGCCGCTCACCACCACCGCCCGGACGTGGTGCTGCTCGACGTCCGCATGCCGGGCGTGGACGGCATCTCCGCGCTCCCGTACCTCGTCCAGATCGCCCCGGTCATGATGCTCACCTACAGCCGCGAGTCGGAGATCGTCCAGGAGGCCCTGCGCCGGGGCGCGGGCGGCTACCTGGTCCACGGCGAGTTCACGGCCCACCAACTGGTCGCCGCCGTACGGGACATCAGGGAGGGGCGAGCCCATTTCACCCCAACGGCGGCAGGCGCCCTTCTGGCCCAGCTCCGCGAGGGCCAGGGCCGGGGCCCGGCCGGGCCGCCGCTGCCGGAGGGCTTGGGTAGTGCGACTGCATACGACAATACGTTTCCCGCACCTTCGCAGGCGCCTGGCGAACAACCCGCACAAGCAGGGAGTTTCGGGATGACGTCCGCTCCGCCCCCTGCTATTTCTTCAGAAAACCTTTCGCAAGTGCAACCGGATGTGGGACAGTCCTCGTCTGGGTGGACAGGTGGCCGTCCGGCCGCCGTCGACAGGTCGCGGTTCCAACTCAGCACGAGGGAGGTGGAGATCATGGACCTCATCGCATCCGGGATGACCAACCAGCAGATCGCCGCCACCTGCTTCATCAGCGAGAAAACCGTCAAGAACCACATCAACCGCATCTTCGCCAAGCTCCACAGCACCAGCCGCGCCGAGGCCGCCGCCAAGTGGCTCGGCACGGCCCCCGGTTCGTCGCGAGGACAGGGGTGAGCTGCGGTGACGGTACGGGGGAGTGGGGAGGTGGGCCTGCGGGCCCAGACCGCCAACGGGCGGTCCCAAGGCGCTGGTTGGGCCTCTGATTGGGCCCGGGATTGGGTCCTGGGACCCTCTGCTGGGCCGGGTGTCCCGGCGTACGTTTCCGGTGTCGAAAGCGTCACCGGCAAGGAGGAAGCCGGTACCGCGAACGACACCGAGACCGAGCCCGGAGGGGAACACCATGAGTGACCTGATGCTGAAGACCGCCGTCGCGACCAAGGTCCGCGTGAACGGGTGGAAGAACACGACAGTCGAGGCGATGCAGCGCCGCGCCGGCGACAAGGGGCAGACCGCGGTCGAGTACTTGGGCATCATCGCGGTGGTTGTGGCGATCGTGCTGGCGATCACGGGTACCAACATCGGTCAGACGATCCTCACCAAGATCACGGCGCAGATCAACAAGGTCGCCAATTGATGCGACCCCGCAGGTACGGCGACGAAGGGCAGGCCTTCCCCATCTACATCACGGTGGTGGCGGGCCTGCTCTTCGTTGCGTTCGCGTACCTGGCGGTCGGTCAGGCCGCGGCCAGCCGGAACGGCGCTCAGACGGCGGCAGACGCGGCGGCACTCGCCGCGGCTCAGGACACCCGGGACCAACTTGCCGGCGCGTGGGTGAAGGACGTACTGGACCCGACCAAGTGGCAGGGCATCTTCGACGGCAACGGGGCGGTGGAGGACAGCTGCTGGCGTGCGTACCAGCTCGCATCGCAGAACGATGCGCAGCTGGACGGCGGCGCCGGCGGTTGCCAGCGGCGGCCGTGGCCGCTGGGTTACACGGTATATGTCGAGACCAACAAGCCCATCGGGGACTCGATAGTGCCTGGCACCGAGCACCAGAAGTCGAAGGCGCACGCCACCGCGGTGATCGAGTCGCTCTGCACGTTCAAGCTGCCCGCTGAGGATGCAGGAGACAAGGTGCTACCGCGACTGACCTGCAAGGGCAGGGAGTGGTACCTCAATCCCCACCACCTCAGTGATCTTCCGGGACCCGAAGACCTCTTCGACGTCCATCTGGCCGACTGACAAGCGAACGACGAGTGAAGAAGGAAGCAGAGTGATGAGCATTCGGTTCACTGCGACGACCCGCAGGGGGCTGGTCGCGTTGACCGTGGCGGCCGGACTGGCCCTCGGCGTGGCCGGCTGCGGCGGTGGCGGCGACGACAAGAAGCCGGACACCTCGGCCTCGGCCTCGAAGGGTAGTGGATCCAAGCCGAGTGCTCAGGAGGGGCAGTCGGAGACGCCCATGGCCGAACTCAAGGGCACGGACGGACTACTCCTCCAGATCACCTCCGCCGAGCGGGACTCGGGCGGATTTGTCACCGTGAACGGCAACCTGAAGAATGACGGCGCCAAGTCCGTAGCCATCCCGGCACAGATCAGCGGTGATGAGACCGAGATCATCAAGCACGGCGTCTCTCTGGGCGGTGCCACCTTGGTCGACTCCAAGGGGAAGAAGCGCTACTACGTGCTGCGCGACACGGAGGGGCGCCCGCTGACGACGACCGGCCTCGGAACCGTCGAGGCGGGCCAGACTCTCCCGGTCTTCATCCAGTTCCCGTCCCCGCCGGCGGACACGACCGAAGTCACCCTGCAGCTGCCCACCTTCTCCAGCGGCACCATCAAGATCTCCGGTTGAGGCGGCCGGCAATGACCCACACCCGACCCCGCGCGACAACCCCGCGTCCACGCCTCGCCCTGACCCTCACCGCCGCCACGGTCATGGTCGCCGCAAACCTCTACGGCGCCGTCGTGGCCCACGCCGACGACAGCCCCAGCGTGCCCCCGGGCACGGAGGCCTCCGCCTCCGCCCCCGTGAAGGTCGACCCGAACGACCCGGACCTGAAGCTTCCCGAGGGCGCCACCCTCGCCGCCCCCAAGGTCCTGGACATCAAGTCGGTCGTAGAAGACCAGGGCGGTGAGGAGCGCCGTTCGGACACCAACACTGACGTGACCTTCGCGTTGCAGGCCGAGGTGCTGTTCGGCAAGGACAGCGCGAAGCTGAGTGACGAGGCGAAGTCCCGTATCGCAGCGATCGCGGAGGAGATCAAGAAGCAGAAGGCCACGCACGTCCGTGTCTTCGGCTTCACGGACAACCTGGGCTCGTCGGCGCACGGCGACGTGTTGTCGAAGCAGCGAGCCGATGCCGTACAGGGCGTTCTGGATCAGGACCTCAACGACCCGAACATCACCTTCGAGGTCCGCGGCTACGGCGAGCAGTACCCGATCGCCGACAACTCCACGGAGGCAGGCCGCAAGAAGAACCGCCGGGTCGAGGTCTCCTTCCCGCGCACCCAGAGCTGACCCATGACGGGGCCTGTCCCGACGGCGGACAGGCCCCGCTTGCGCGGTCTACAGCAGGTGATCGGCCTTGCCTGCCTTGATGTCCCGGATGAGAGTGCGCAGGGCTTCGCGGGTGTCGGTGAGGTAGTTGTCCTCCTGGCCGGCGACGGCGATGTAGGCGTTGCCGTCGGCGTCGGTGCCTATGCGGAAGCAGTTGTTGCCCTCGGCACAGAAGGGCTCTTCCCAGGTGATTTCGGCCATGGTGGAGGCTCCTCAGAGTTGGCGGGCGATGTTGTGCATGAAATCGCGTGAGGCCTGCGGGTCCAGTGACTTGGCGTGCCACCAGTCCATGTGGGCGAGGTACTTGGCGAGCTGGGCATCGGCGTGCGTGAACTCTCCGCCATGGGCGGAGTCCAGCTGCACGGTGTCCAGTTGGGGGACGGCACCATGGGCGTACAGCACCGCGTGCCCCGCACCCGGGAAGGCGCCGACCTCGACGGGGAGAACCCGTACGTCGACGTTCTCCCGCTCGGACATCTCGCACAGGTACTGGAGCTGCTCCCGAGTCGTACGCCGCCCGCCGAACTGCATGCGCAGCGCCCATTCGTGGATGTAGGCGACGTATTCGACAGGATTCTCGCGTTCCAGTACCTGTTGCCGCTGCACGCGCTGGGCAACCCGTAGCTCGACCTCCGACTTGGGAAGCGGCGGCAGCGCGGAGTCGAAGATGGCGCGGGCGTACCCACTGAGTTGGAGCAGTCCGGGTACGTGCACGGTCTGCAGGGTCCGCAGTCGGGTGGCGAACCACTCCAACTCTGCCACGTCCAGCAGCCGTTGGGGGAGACTGCCCCGGTACTGCTCCCACCAGCCTTGCCTGCGGGAGTTGGCCATGGCGACCAGCCCCTCGATGTACGCCTGGTCCGCACAGTCGTAGTTGCTGGCGAGTATCCGGATGCGCTCGGGTGAGATGGCCCGGATGCCCGACTCCATGTTGGACACCTTCGTGCGGTCCAGTCCGAGCAGCTCGGCGGCGTACTCCGTGGTCTTACCCGCCGCGAGCCGCATCTTCCGCAATTCGGCACCCAGGCGCCGCTGGCGCTCAGTCGGTGCGGGCCGTGTGGGCATCGGCACCCTCCTGCCTGCTTTGGTCGGGCTCAGTCTGCCTCCTGCGTGCCGCACTGGTCCAACTCGATTGGAGGCAATGCTGGCGACTTTGTGGCACGTGTGCCACGTATCCCTCTACAGTCAGTGAGAGGTCGATCACGACCCGCCGCCGTACCGGAAGCGCATCGCGCGAGCCTGCCCGCAGCCTCCTCCCCTGGGAGGGGTGGGCGCGCGCCAGGGGGACAGGCCACCGGTCGGCGTCCAGACACCCCTGCTGACCAAGGGAGTTGCCATGTCCGCCGACGCGACGTCCTGTCTGTCCGCCACGCCCGTCGAACCGCCGCCCACGCCGCCGACCCCGGAAACCCTCACCTACAGCCTCACCCTCCCCGCTGCCCCGCAGACCCCGGCGGTCGCCCGCGCAGCCACCCGCACGATCCTGCGCGCGCACGGCCTCGCGGACGCGACCGACGCGGCGGTGCAGGTGGTGAGCGAACTGGCCGCCTGCGCCTGCCGTTTCACCATGTCGGCGGAGATCTACGTCCTGCTCCGCTACCGGGAAGGCGCCCTGCGCGTGATCCTCTACGACGGCCACCCCCGCCACACCCAACCCCGCCTGGCCACCGCCTGCGACACCCGCCGCCGCGCGACCCTGCGGCTGCTCGCCTGCGTGGTCCGGGCCTGTGACGGCGACTGGGGCT
This sequence comes from Streptomyces sp. NPDC005202, assembly GCF_040608235.1. NCBI lineage: Bacteria > Bacillati > Actinomycetota > Actinomycetes > Kitasatosporales > Streptomycetaceae > Streptomyces > Streptomyces sp. NPDC005202. The sequence continues at coordinate 74,090 of NZ_JBEXHW010000023.1, forward strand.
TCGGTGACGCGCGAGAGCCGGGCGGGGGCACCCGGATGTGGGCGGTGCTGCCGAGGGAGGGGGCGAGCAGGTTCCTGTAAGCGAACGCCGCGCCGAGGGGCCTGACGCCGAGCCACACGTGTTGCGCCGGTGCTTCCCGAGGGCTGCCGGCCCTCGGCGATGCGACCTGCCCGACCCCGTGAGGATTGGGCACCGTTTTGGGTCCACGGGCCCGTGTCGGGCGAGAGGCCCCTTCCTACCCTCGAGCGGTGTCGTGGAACAACGTCGGGGGGACGTGCCCGGGCTTGCCTGAGCCGGGTCGATGAACGCACCCCTCCGCGCAGCAGGTTGAGGAGGGGACATGGCCTCGGTCGGGGGAGTGCCGGAGTTCGGGGCCGCGGGGCCGTCCGGACACGGGGGGAGGCACGACATGCCTCGCTCCCTGTCGGCGGCCCTGGTGCTCGTACACGCGCTGTTCGTCGGCACCGTCCTCGGCGGACTCGGCCTGCTGCTGACCGCCGCGTCCTACGACGCCCTCGACGGCGGCGTCATCGCCCTCGTCACGTACGCCGCCGCGCCCGGCATCCTCGGCTGGTGGCTCGCCCGGCGGAGCTGGGAGGGCGGGACCTGGGTCCGGCGCGGGCTCGTCGCGGTACAGGTCTGGCTGATCCTCGGCGGCCTCGCCAACCTCACCGCCGGCTCCGCCCGCGGCGGCATCCAGCTCTTCCTGCCGGTCCTCATCCTCTACTTCCTGCTCCAGTCCGAGAGCCGGCAGTGGTACGAGCTCCCTGAGCTCGACCGGGCCGAGCGCTGCCCGTTCTCCCTCGCCCGGATGATCCGCTGGCGGCGGGACGAGGGGCAGACCGCGGTGGAGTACGCCGGCCTCGTCGCCATCGTCGTAGCCGTCGTCACCGCGCTGCTGGTCAGCGGCCTCGGCACGCAGATCTACGGCGGCATCGAGGCGCAGGTGTGCAAGGTCACCGGCATGGGCTGCCCGGCCCCGTCGGGCGGCGGCACCGACACCAACGTTGGGGGCGACAACAGCAAGGGCAACAGCAAGGGCAACAGCAACGGCAACGGCAGAAACGGCAGCGGCCAGAACAGCGGCAACGGCGGAAACGCCAACTCCCCCTCCACCAACGGCTCCCAGACCACCGACGGCAAGAACACCAACCCGGCCACCGACAACGGCGAAGGCAACGGCAACGGCAACGACAGCGACAGCGGCAGCGGCAAGAACAACACCGGCGACAAGAAGAAGGACGACGGCTGCTTCTCCGGCGTCGGCGCCTTCTTCGGCTGCGCCGGCCACCAGCTCAAGCAGGTCGGCCAGGGCCTGTTCGTCGACGGTGTCTGGGGCGACGTCACCGGCATCTACGACATGGTCCGCCACCCCCTGGACACCCTCAAGGGCATCGGCGACTACGGCAAGCAGCTCGGCCACGACTGGATGGAGAACTCCAAGGACGCCGGGAAGAAGTGGTCCAAGGGCGACTACCTCGGTGCCCTGGGGGACTGGGGCAGCGCCTCGCTGAAGACGGGCGGGAAGGTCCTCTACGACACGTTCATCGGCGACGACGTCGCCAAGGAGTGGGACAACGGCAACAAGACCCGCGCCGTCACCCACGTCATCTGGAACATCGGCTCGCTCTTCATCCCGGGCTACGACGTCGGCAAGGTCGTGGAGAAGGTCGGCGACCTCGGAAAGCTGGGCAAGCTCGGAAAGCTGGGCAAGCTAGCGGAGAAGGCGGGCGGGGCGGCCGAGGACGCGAAGAAGGCGGCCAAGGCCGGTGACGTGGCGGGCGCGGAGAAGGCAGCGAAGGAAGCCGACGAGGCGGCGGACGCGGCCGAGAAGAAGGCCAGGCAGTCCGGCTGCACCATCTCGGCCCCGGCTCGCCGGATTCCTTACGGCGACAGCCCGCGCGGAGACGCCCCCGGCCCCCTCACCGGCTCCTCCGGCACGGGCACCACGGTCCTGGCCTCCGGCCCGTCCTCCCCCTACGTCGTCCTCGCCGACGACGGCTGCGACGAGAACGCCAAGAAGGAGGCCGAGGAGGCCCGCAAGCAGGCGGACGAGGCGGACAAGGCGGCCGGTGAAGCGGAGCGGAAGAACAACAGGCCGGTCAACGAGTGGCAGGCGAGGGATGACATTGCCGGCCCGGCGCGCGGGAAGACCCTCAAGTTCCCCAACAAGCGTCACACCATCAGCGGAGCGGCAGGTGGTCAGGTCAAGGAGCGCAACACCGTGATCCTCAGAGGGAACGAGGACGTGGTCCGTGCCGACATCGAGGGAATCGCAAACGGCCGCGCGAAGCTGTTGCCGGACGGGAACACGTACGAGATCAACGGCCGTACATACGAGGTGGAGGGCAACGGGACGGTGTTCCCCAAGTCCGGTCCGGGACTGGCCGAGCTGGACCGCATCGAGTACGCCGCGCTGAAGGAGATCGCCCGCAACAAGGGCGACATCAGCAAGTCGCAGCAATTGCAGCGCGACCCCAAGTTCGTCAACAATCCCGCGAAGGTCGAGAAGGCCAGGGAGATCTACGACGGGACGTACAAGTGATCGGTAACCTCCTCACCGTCGCGGAGCCGGCTCCGGCGAGTCTCCGACGAGCGCTGGCGGACCTGCTGACGGTTCCGGACGAGGCGGTCGACGTGGCCGATGCGGACGGCGACCAGGAAGGGCGGCACTGGGAAGCGCCCGTGCTCTGCACCTACCGTCTGCTGCCGCCGGGTGACCTGGCGCTCGAGCTGGACATCAGTGTGGAGGACGGGATCGCCGGCAGCCTGTCGGAGGCAGAACTCGCCCTCGGCCTCGCGGCCAGGGTGGGGTGCTCCGTGCTCTACCCCGCGGAACTCGACCTGCCCAGTGCCTACTGGGTCGCGGTGCCGGACGGACGCTCGGTCAGGTGCCGTCTGGAGCCGGTGGACACCGATGAGGAGACGGCCTACCGCGTCGACGCGGTGGAGGAACCGGTGGCCGACCTGCCTGGTGCGACGGTGGAGACACTTCCGGAAATCCTCGACCGGCAGCCCATCGGTACGCCCGTCTCCGACGCCTTTCTCGCTGACTGTCCGACGGGTACGGCAGGGAGCGTCGAAGGACGTGTGCATTACGACCTGCGCGTATGGGAAAGGCTGGCCCGTCGGCTGGAGTCCGACTGGAACCCGTCGGGCCGCTACCGGGAGGACCTGTTCCGGCGCGATCTGGAAGCCCGGGACGCACTCGAGCACCTCGTGCACGAGGTCGACGACGCGCATGCCGACGGCCTGCGGTCCGCCGTGGCCCGGCTTGACCTGATCTTCCGTGAGCACACCGAGGAGGGGAAGGACGCCGGCTCCGGGAGGGGCGAGGAAGCAGAGCACTGGTGGTGGCGCCGTCGCCCGAAGCGCATTCCGTGGTGACGGGGCGACCTGGAACGGGGAGCGCCGAGCGGTCAACTCACCTGGTGCCAGGAGACCGTACGGCGGCTCCGGTCACCTGTCGTCTCCGCCGGCTACCCCGCCTCCACCGCCACCCGCACCCCCACCCGCAGCCCCCACCCCGCCATGGCTCCCGCCTCCGCCTCCAGCACATGCCGGGAGCGGAGGCGGGGCAGGCCCAGGCGGCCCGGCTTCATGGTGCGGACGGCGATGACCGTGAGGTCGCGGTTGAGGTAGGCGACGTCGATGGGGATGCGCATCCGGAAGGTGTGCACGCTGTTGGCGGGGGAGAGCAGGATCGCGCCGTCGACGGAGTCACGGCCGAGCAGGCCCTTCGTACGGGCGCGGTACGACGTCGCCAGCTCCAGCGGGACCGTCACCGGTGCCGCCCCGTCCCCGTGCACGACCAGCCTGCCCCGCCCGTCACGCCAGCGTCGTCCCATGCCCGAGCCGCCTCCCCGGTTTTGTCGTATGCCGTGCGAACCGACCGTATCCGCAGGGGAGTGGGCCCTACATGGGCCCACGGGCCCATGCCCTACCGGGCGGGCCCGGACTAGGGTCCCGGCGTGCGCGTACTTCTGATCGTCGTGGCGGTCCTGTGGGGCGCGGGGGCCGGACTGCTGCTGCCCCGGGCCGCCCACCGGTTGTCCGTCGACTCCGGTGAGCCCTGGAGCGGGGAGTGCCCCGGCGGGCATCCGATCACCGGCGCGTTCGGCGGCTGGGTGGGCCCGGCCCGCTGCACGGACGCGGCGGCGTGCGGGCCGTACGGGCCGAGCACCCGGGCCGTGTCCACCGTGACCGCCCTCGTGTGCGCCGCGCTGGCCGCCGCCACCGGGCCCCACCCCGAGGCCGTGGTCTGGCTGCTCGCCGCGCCCGTCGCCGTGCTGCTGGCGCTCGTCGACCACCGGGTGCACCGGCTCCCGGACATCCTGACGCTGCCGCTCGCCGCAGCGACCGTCGCGCTGCTCGGCATCGCGGCCACGCTGCCCGCCGCCGCGGGCTCCTGGTTGACGGCCCTGCTCGGCGGACTCGCCCTCGGCGCCGCGTACTTCGTGCTGTTCCTCGTCAACCCCGCCGGCATGGGCTTCGGCGACGTCAAACTCGCCCTCGCACTCGGGGCGGCCCTCGGCTGGTACGGCTGGCCCGTCCTGATCGCCGGAGCCTTCGCCGGACTCCTCTACGGCGCCCTCTACGGCCTGGGCCTGGTGGTCCTGCGCCGCGCGGGCCGCAAGTCGGCCATTCCGCTGGGGCCGTTCATGATCGGCGGGGCGTTCACGGGTCTGGTGGTCGGGGCGTTCGCGGCCGTGTGACGGTGCGGCCGGGGGCCGGACGGGTGGGCCAACCCGACGGGCCGGTCAGGGAGTTGTCGCGTCCGCGTCCGCTCGGTAGGAAGTCCCCATGACCGGACTCGGTGCTGTCTTCCGCCCTCAACTGCCCCCCGAGCGACTCCGGGCGGTGGCCCGCCTCGCCGAAGACACGGGGCTCGAGGAACTCTGGCTGTGGGAGGACTGCTTCCGGGAGGGCGGGATCTCCACGGCGGCCGCCGCCCTCGCCTGGACCGAGCGCGTGCGCGTCGGCGTCGGCCTGCTACCCGTGCCGCTGCGCAACGTCGCCATCACCGCGATGGAGGCCGCCTCGCTGCACCGGATGTTCCCCGGCCGCGCGATCCTCGCCGTCGGACACGGCGTACAGGACTGGATGGGCCAGGTCGGGGCGAGGGCCGAGTCCCCGCTGACGTTGCTGCGCGAACACCTCGCCGCCCTGCGCGCCCTGCTGCGCGGCGAGCGGCTCACGACGGACGGCCGGTACGTCAAGCTGGACGACGTCGGCCTCGACTGGCCCCCGGAGGGCGCGGTCGAGGTGCTCGCCGGCGCCACCGGCCCGCGCACCCTGCGGCTGTCCGGCGAGGCCGCGGACGGCACGCTCCTCACGGCGTCCACACCGCCCGAGGGCGTACGACGGGCCCGCCGGCTCATCGACGAGGGGCGGGAGGCGGCGGGCCGGACCGACCCGCACAAGGTCGTCGTCCACCTCCTCGCCGCCACCGGCGTTGACGCCCCGGCCCGCCTGCGCGCCGAGTTCGAGTCCGAGGGCCTCGTCTCCGTCCCCGGCCTCGGCGTCGCCGGTGACGCGGGCGCCGTCGCCAAGGCCGTCCAGCGCCTGGCCGACGCGGGGGCCGACACGGTGATCCTGCAGCCCATGGGGGACGAGCCGGACCCCGAGGGATTCGTACGGTTCGTCGCCGAAGAGGTACGGCCGCTGGTGCCGTGACCATGGTTCCGCCGACCCCCTGCACACCCGACGAGGTCGGCGATGCGGGCCTCGCGCGCTCCGCCCCCGCGGTGTCATGGTCGTCGCCTCCCCCGAGGACGCGCCGCTGCCGTTCGCCGACGGTGCCTTCGACCTCGTCGTCAGCCGGCACCCGGTCCGCCCGCACTGGGACGAAATCGCCCGGGTCCTCCAGCCGGGTGGCACGTACTTCGCCCAGCACGTCGGGCCCAGGAGTGCCTACGAACTCGTCGAGTACTTCCTCGGGCCCCAGCCCGGCGAGCTCCGGAACGCCCGTCACCCCGACCGCGAGCGCGCCGACGCCGTGGCCGCCGGGCTGGAGGTCGTCGACCTGCGCGCCGAGCGCCTCCGCGTGGAGTTCCACGACATCGCCGCCGTCGTCCACTTCCTGCGCAAGGTGATCTGGATGGTCCCGGGCTTCACCGTCGAGGCGTACGAGCCCCGGCTGCGGGCCCTGCACGAGCTGATCGAGACGCAGGGGCCCTTCGTGGCCCACAGCACCCGCCACCTCTTCGAGGCCCGCAAGCCGGAGGGGTGACTCACGCGTGCGGTCCGGCGGTCACCGTTCCCAGCACCAACTCCGCCGTCGCCTCGAGGACTTCGCCCACGCGTTCCAGCGACCCGTCCTCCCACAGCGCGGCGCGTACGTCCGCCCGGGTCGTCCCGGCGGCCCGCACCCCCACCGAGATCTCCGCCGCGGACAGCACCTGCGCCTGCGCGCCGAGCATCTCGGCCACCACGTCGGCGACCGCCGTACCGGCCGGTGCGGGTGTGGCCAGGAACTGACGTTCCATGCGGCGTGCGCTCGTCCGGTCCCATGTCGTCGTCACCGTCATGGGCAGGACGCCAGGTCCGCATGAGGTCAGATCCTGTCCTCGGTGATTCTCGGGGTTTCCACATTGTTATCGCCAGCCCCTCGCGTCACCCGTTCGCCTCACGTAAGTTCAGACCAAGGTAATTCGCGTGAGCAAAGCTGCGCTGGCGGCATCGTGCAGTGGAGGGGGCTGTGCGGCGCCGCACCCCCTGCTGGCGCCACCTTCTCCGTCCCCCGGACGGCCGAAACGGAACCGGCGCTGACGTCAAGCGGGCGTTCGCGACCGGGGTCGCCCTTGAGGGGACACGGGACAACTCGCCGAGCGGTCACCAAGACGGCCCAAACCCTCTGGATCTCGCCGTATCCCGCCCGTTTTCCCTGGGAATCCGCTGTGATCCGGCCATGATCAGGCGCGGAATGTCGCCTTTCGTCCCTCTCGACGCGTCGCCGGCCGGTTGCGGAGAGTAGTTGTGGCGCGCCGATGCACGCAGCATCACTTACGAAGGGTTATGGTGGAAACCCCCCCTCGGGCCGGTCCGTCTCCCCCCCACGGACCGGCCCGTTTTTTGTAGGAGCACCGGGAGGCGGAGCTGATACACCCGGGCGCGCCCGGGCACCTGTTGGGGACCCTTGGTGTGTCGGGGGTAGGCTTCGCCCCCGGGACCGCCATACGGACCAGGCCGCCGCACGGACAGGGATTGCCCCCGGCCGCGCCTGTCCGATCCAGACGGAGGGGCTGACGATCACGTGAACCTGCGCGACAAGCTGCGCGGCCTGCTGGTCAGGCTGTACGCACGCCGGGTGGAAGGCCACCTGGACCACGCTCAGGTGCCCAAGCACATCGGCGTCATCATGGACGGCAACCGGCGCTGGGCGAAGGCCGCGGGCTCCACCACCGCCCAGGGCCACCGGGCCGGCGCGGACAAGATCGAGGAGTTCCTCGGCTGGTGCGAGGAGACGGACGTCAAGGTCGTCACCCTCTGGCTGCTGTCCACGGACAACTTCGACCGCCCCCAGGAGGAGCTCGTCCCGCTCCTCGGCATCATCGAGGACGTCGTCCGCTCCCTGGCCGCCGACGGCCGCTGGCGCGTCCACCACGTCGGCACCCCCGACCTGCTGCCGTCCCAGATGCAGACCGCGCTGAAGGAGGCCGAGGAGGCCACCGCCCACGTCGACGGCATACTCGTCAACGTCGCCATCGGCTACGGCGGCCGCCAGGAGATCGCCGACGCGGTCCGCTCCATGCTGCTCGACGCCCACGACAAGGGCATGTCGATGGAGGAACTCGCCGAGTCCGTCGACGTCGACATGATCGGCCGGCACCTCTACACCGGCGACCAACCCGACCCCGACCTGGTGATCCGCACCAGCGGGGAGCAGCGGCTGTCCGGATTCATGCTCTGGCAGACCGCCCACTCGGAGTACTACTTCTGCGAGGTCTACTGGCCGGCCTTCCGCAAGGTCGACTTCCTGCGCGCCCTGCGCGACTACGCCGCCCGTCACCGCCGTTACGGCGGCTGACCTCACCTGATTGCATCCTTCGGGGCGTACTCCTGAAAGGCCCCTGTATACCCTTTTCGAGGCGAACGTAACGAGGAGTTCACCAGCTCGCCGACCCATGCATTTGCATGGCAGTGCATGTTCGAGGGCATAAGGGAGACAGGTCGACACCCGAACCACGGGTGTCGGATCTCAGCGGGCGGCTCGGGGCCGTCCGCCCGGGAGGCCCTTTGCACCAGCCCGACTGTGCGGTCACAGCACGGACGCAGACGCGGAGGGCCGGTTCTCGGCCCGCCGTGCGCGGGGGCCGTCGACCGGTCCAGCTCCATCCCGTCGCTCCCCGACCTCATCCGAGGGGGTACGTCCTTCCGTGGTGACCAGCACAAAGCGCTACAAGCCAGACCGGCGCACGTATGTTCTCGACACCAGCGTCCTGCTGGCCGACCCGAACGCCCTGAGCCGCTTCGACGAGCACGAGGTCGTGCTCCCCGTCGTCGTGGTCACGGAGCTGGAGGCCAAGCGGCACCATCCGGAACTCGGCTACTTCGCCCGGCAGGCCCTGCGCCTGCTCGACGACTGCCGGGTCCGGTACGGCCGTCTGGATGCCCCCATCCCGATCGGGGATCTCGGCGGGACCCTCCGGGTCGAGCTCAACCACTCGGACCCCAGCGTGCTGCCCACCGGCTACCGCCTGGGGGACAACGACTCCCGCATCCTCGCGGTCGCCCGCAACCTGCAGGCCGAGGGGTTCGACGTCACCGTCGTGTCGAAGGACCTGCCGCTGCGGATCAAGGCCTCCTCCGTCGGCCTCCTCGCCGAGGAGTACCGCGCGGAGCTCGCCATCACGGACTCCTCCGGCTGGACCGGTATGTCCGAACTGACCCTGCCCGGCGAGCAGGTGGACATCCTCTTCGAGGACGGCCACGTCCACGTCCCCGAGGTCGCCGACCTCCCCGTGCACACGGGCCTGACGATCGAGTCGGAACGGGGCAAGGCGCTGGGGCGGGTCACCCCCGAGGGCAACGTCCGCCTCGTGCGCGGCGACCGGGAGGCGTTCGGCATCAAGGGCCGCAGCGCGGAGCAGCGCATCGCGCTGGACCTGCTGCTCGACCCGGACGTCGGGATCGTGTCGATGGGTGGCCGGGCCGGCACCGGCAAGTCGGCGCTGGCGCTGTGCGCGGGTCTGGAGGCGGTCCTGGAGCGCCGCCAGCACCAGAAGGTGATGGTCTTCCGCCCGCTGTACGCGGTCGGCGGGCAGGAGCTCGGCTATCTGCCCGGCTCCGAGGCGGAGAAGATGAGCCCCTGGGCGCAGGCGGTCTTCGACACGCTGTCGGCGGTCACCAGCCGCGAGGTCATCGAAGAGGTCACCGCACGCGGAATGCTGGAGGTCCTCCCGCTCACCCACATCCGCGGCCGTTCGCTGCACGACGCGTTCGTGATCGTGGACGAGGCGCAGTCCCTCGAACGGAACGTCCTGCTGACCGTTCTGTCCCGGATCGGCGCCAATTCGCGGGTCGTTCTGACCCATGATGTGGCGCAAAGGGACAATCTGCGGGTCGGCCGCTATGACGGGGTCGTCGCCGTCGTCGAAAAGCTGAAGGGCCATCCGCTTTTCGCGCACGTGACGCTGACCCGGTCCGAGAGGTCCCAGATCGCGGCCCTTGTGACCGAAATGCTGGAGGACGGGCACATCTGATCCGATCCGCCCCTGCTGCCCCATCTCGGGGCGGTTACGCGGGAATTGGCGCCGTCCGGCAAAGGCATTTGAGCCTAGCCGGGGGGCGCTTTCGCGTGTGGCGGTTTCATGAAATCCCCTGGCCCAAACCGGATGTGAGCTTTCACACGCAACTCGGAATTGCCTTGCGGCGTCGGGTTGCGGCAGAGTCTCACTCCTGTCAGGCCCCGCATACGACACACCTGTACCCCCAGCGGTACAGCACCACGTGAGCACCACACCAACTCCATAGCGTCGTCGTATGCCGCCCGAGCACCATGCGGCGCTCCCGTGACGGGAGTTGCCCACCGGGCCCGTGCCTCCCGTGACCCCGCAGTTGGGAGGCCAGTGCCAGGGGCAAGATTGCGTCCGCCAGGGTCACCGAAGCGGGCGATGCTGGAAGGAAAACCGTGTGAGCCGGATCTCGGTCCGGGGACTCGCAGTGGCCTCGGCCACCGCGGTCACCGCTGTCGGAAGCGTCGTCGGCGTTGCCTCGGGCAGCACCGCCCAGAACAACGACGCCGAAGCGACGGCAAGCGACTCGACGCTCCTCGCGGACATACCTGCGGGCCAGCAGGCCCAGGTACAGACCGCGTCCCTCGCGCAGCAGGCCGACGCCCAGGCCATCGCCGCGGACACGAGCGCGAAGAAGGACGCCGAGGAGGCGGCCCGCAAGGCGGCCGCCGAGACCGCGATCGCCAAGAAGGCGGCCGCCGAGAAGGCGGCGAAGGAAGCCAAGGAGCGCGCGGAGGCGAAGGCGGCGGCCAGCCGCAGCGCGGCCCGCGACTCCTCCAGCTTCCCCGTCCAGAGCTCGTACACCGTCGCGCAGATCCAGGCCATGGCGCGCCAGATGGTGGCGGCCGACCAGTTCCAGTGCTTCAGCAACATCGTGGACCACGAGTCCAGCTGGAACTACCAGGCGGTCAACGCCTCCTCCGGCGCATACGGCCTCTTCCAGGCCCTGCCGGCCGGCAAGTACGCGTCCGCCGGCGCCGACTGGCGGACCAACCCGGCCACCCAGATCAAGTGGGGCCTCAACTACATGAACTCGCGCTACGGCAGCCCGTGCCAGGCCTGGTCGTTCTGGTCGGCGAACCACTGGTACTGAGCCCGACCGGCCGTCGGCCCTGAGCTCGCGGAGCCCCCGGGCGCCGCTCTCAACCCTGCACAGCCCCTCCCCGTCCTAGGGGGAGGGGCTGTTGCCATGTACGGTCGGACGGAACGACTCCAGGGGGGGAGTGGTGGGGAGAGACGGGGGAAGAGGACGGATCATGTCGCGAGTGCCAGGGTGGCTCGGTCGGCTCGGCGCCAGACTGACCGAAATGGGTGAGCGGTTGGACGAGCGCCGCGCCGAGGTGGAGAAGGAGCACGCCGAGCCCGAGCCGGCGCCGCCCGCGGACGTCCCGCCCCTTCCCGACCACGTGACCGTCGCCCGGGCCCGGCCGGACCCCGCGCAGGCCGTGCCGTGGGGCGTGCGGGTGGCGGCGGAGGCCGGCTGGCGGGTGCTGGTGCTCGCGAGCACGGTCTGGGTGCTGATGCGGGTCATCAGCGCGGTCCAGCTGGTGGTGCTGTCCTTCGTGACCGCGCTGCTCATCACGGCGCTGCTGCAGCCGACAGTGGCGCGGCTGCGCCGGTACGGGCTGCCGCGCGGACCGGCCACCGCGCTCACCGCGATCCTCGGCTTCGTCATCATGGGGCTGATCGGATGGTTCGTGACCTGGCAGGTCATGGAGAACATCGACATGCTCTCCAACCAGATCCAGGACGGCATCGACGAACTGCGCAAGTGGCTGCTGAACAGTCCGTTCCACGTCACCGACAAGCAGATCAACCAGATCGCCAAGAACCTGCGGGAGGCGATCGGCGCGAACACGGACCAGATCACGTCGGCGGGGCTCGAGGGCGTGACGGTGGTGGTCGAGGCGCTGACCGGGATCCTGCTGACGATCTTCTCGACGCTGTTCCTGCTCTACGACGGGCGGCGGATCTGGGAGTGGACGCTGAAGCTGGTGCCCGCGGCGGCACGGCCCGGGGTGGCCGGAGCCGGCCCGCGGGCCTGGCGCACGCTGACGGCGTACGTCCGGGGCACGGTGCTCGTCGCCCTCATCGACGCGACCTTCATCGGCCTGGGGATCTACTTCCTCAACGTTCCGATGGCCGTCCCGCTCGCCGTGTTCATCTTCCTTTTCTCCTTCATCCCGCTCGTGGGGGCGGTGGCGTCGGGCGCGCTGGCGGTCGTGGTGGCGCTCGTGACCCACGGCGTGTTCACCGCGGTGATGACGCTGGCCGTGGTCCTGGCCGTCCAGCAGATCGAGGGCCACGTCCTGCAGCCGTTCATCCTGGGGCGAGCGGTGCGGGTGCATCCGCTCGCGGTGGTGCTGTCGGTGTCGGCCGGGGGGATCGTGGCCGGGATCGGCGGGGCGGTGGTCGCCGTACCGCTGGTCGCGGTGACGAACACGGTGGTGGGCTACTTGCGGGCGTACTCCCACGAACAGGCTCTCCGCCAGTCCGCCCGCCCGAGAGAGGCGCCGGCGACGGACCCGGTCGCCGCGCAGGGCGAGTGAAACAGCGGGGCCCGCTCACCGGAAGGTGAACGGGCCCCGGGCAAGGCGCAGCCGGAGTTACTCGGCCAGGACCGCCTCCGCGTCCAGCGTCGTCGCGATTGCCTGGATCACCGCGGCGATCTTGAAGGCCTCCTGGACGACCTCACGGTCCAGGCCCGCCTTGCGGAGGACCTGCTCGTGGGAGTCGAGGCACATGCCGCAGCCGTTGATGGCGGACACGGCGAAGGACCACAGCTCGAAGTCGACCTTGTCGACGCCGGGGTTGCCGATGACGTTCATCCGCAGGCCGGCGCGCAGGGAGCCGTACTCGTGGTCCGACAGCAGGTGCCGGGTGCGGTAGAAGACGTTGTTCATCGCCATGATGGCGGCCGCGGACTTGGCCGCGGTGTACGCCTCCGGCGTGAGGTTCGCCTTCGCCTCCGGCTCCAGCTCACGCAGGACGATCGGCGAGCGCGCGGCGATCGCCGTCGCCAGCACCGTGCCCCACAGCTGCTGCGCGGGCAGGTCGGAGTTGCCGATGACCGAGCCCAGGTTGAGCTTCAGGTCCTTGGCGTAGTCCGGTATGGCGGACTTCAGGGAGTCGAGGGACATCCGCTCACTCACCAGCCAGCAGCTTGACCGGGTCGAGCGTCTCGTCGCCCTTGGTCCAGTTGCAGGGGCACAGCTCGTCCGTCTGCAGCGCGTCCAGGACCCGCAGGACCTCCTTCGGGTTACGGCCGACGGAACCCGCGGTCACCATGGAGAACTGGATCTCGTTGTTCTGGTCGACGATGAAGACCGCGCGCTTGGCGAAGCCCTCCTCGTCCTCGATGCCCAGCGCCTGCATGAGCTCGTGCTTGGAGTCCGCCATCATCGGGAACGGCAGGTCACGCAGGTCGTCGTGGTTCTTGCGCCAGGCGTGGTGGACGAACTCGGAGTCGCCGGAGAAGCCGAGGACCTGGGCGTCGCGGTCGGCGAACTCGTCGTTCAGCTTGCCGAAGGCCGCGATCTCGGTCGGGCACACGAAGGTGAAGTCCTTGGGCCAGGCGAAGATCACCTTCCACTTGCCCTCGTAGGTCTTGTGGTTGATCTTCTCGAACTCCTTGCCCTTCTCCAGCGAGACGCAGGCGGTCAGTTCGAACTCGGGGAACTTGTCACCGACAGTGAGCACATGCTCTCCTTGCAGCGAAGAAACACCGGTTTTGCCGGTGTTTCCCACGGGTTGGACATTGCTGATGTTGGCACAGGGTGCATTGATTATGGAAATAGCTACACTCGGTCGTGTTGATCGGAGGTAGCTATCAGTGACTGTGGGTAACAAGCGGAGGCAGCCCAGCCTCGCCCAACTGCGCGCTTTCGCCGCCGTCGCCGAGCACCTGCACTTCCGCGACGCCGCCGCGGCGATCGGCATGAGCCAGCCGGCGCTCTCCGGCGCCGTCTCCGCGCTGGAGGAGACACTCGGTGTCACCCTCCTGGAGCGTACGACGCGAAAAGTGCTGCTCTCGCCGGCCGGCGAGCGGCTCGCCGTACGGGCCAAGGCCGTGCTCGAGGAGGTCGGGGCCCTGATGGAGGAGGCGGAGGCCCTCCGGGCGCCCTTCACCGGCGTGCTGCGCCTCGGCGTCATCCCGACCGTGGCGCCGTACCTCCTGCCCACCGTCCTGCGCCTCGTCCACGACCGCTACCCGGACCTCGACCTCCAGGTGCACGAGGAGCAGACGGCGAACCTGCTGGAGGGGCTGACCAGCGGGCGCCTCGACCTGCTGCTGCTCGCCGTGCCCCTCGGCGTGCCCGGCGTCGTCGAACTGCCGTTGTTCGACGAGGACTTCGTGCTCGTCACCCCGCTCGACCACTGGCTCGGCGGCCGCGAGGGCATACCGCGCGAGACCCTCAGGGAACTGAACCTGCTGCTGCTCGACGAGGGCCACTGCCTGCGCGACCAGGCCCTGGACATCTGCCGGGAGGCCGGCCGGGAGGACGCGCCGGTCACCACGACCGCCGCCGGCCTGTCGACGCTCGTGCAGCTCGTCGCGGGGGGTCTCGGCGTGACCCTGCTGCCGCGCACCGCCCTCAAGGTCGAGACGTCCCGCAGCAACCAGCTCCTCACCGGCTACTTCGCCGAGCCCGCCCCCTCCCGCCGCATCGCCCTCGCCATGCGCACCGGCGCGGCCCGCGGCGCCGAGTACCAGGAGCTGGCGGCCGCGTTGCGCGAGGCCCTGCGGCCCCTGCCGGTGCGGGTGCTGGACGCCGAGGACCGAGGCCGGGCACACAGCAGCGGGCCCCCTCGGCAGGAGGGGGCCCGCTGTCGTGTGCCGGGTCCGTCGGCGTCTACTCCGTCCGCAGCCCGTCCGGGCGCATCAGCCGCAGCAGCGGCGGCAGGCTGAGCAGCGTCACCGTGAGGACGACCGCCGCGCCGATCCCGGTCATCGTCAGCACGCTCGCCCAGGCCACGCTCACCGTCGTGTCCGTCATCCTCAGCAGCACCGCACCCAGCGTCAGCCCCACCGCCGACGCCAGCAGCAGGCCCAGCGCGATCGGGATCGCCGTCTGCCACAGCACCGACAGGCTCAGCGTGCGGCGCCGGGTGCCGAAGGCGACCAGGGACGACAGCAGCTTCTTCCGCTCGCGCAGCTGCTCCAGCTGCGACACCAGCAGGCTCGCGCCGATCAGGGCCAGGACGCAGCTGGCGCCGGCGAACAGGCCGGTGCGGATGGAGGTGAACTTCTTGGACTGTTCGCTGGCCGCCCACACCATCGCGTCCGCCGTCGGGGAGATCCGCGCCGTGGTGTTCCGTACGTATTCGGTCGCGTCCGGCACGGACTTGTCGAGCGAGAGGTATATCCGACCACTGACCGACGCCGCGGCCTGTGCGGGCAGTGCACGGGGGGTCATCAGGAAGCCGCCGCGCTTCACGCCGGTCGGGTCCTTGACCGACCGGGCGGCCTTGAGGCCGTGCGGAACGGTCCAGGTGACCTCCCGGGCACTGCGGTTGCCGCCGTAGGACGGGTCGAAGTAGAGCTTTTGGCCGGGCTTGGCGAGTTCCGGGGTGTAGGTGTCGTACTCGCCGCCCCTGACGACGAAGAGGTCGCCGTCGTGGCACGAGGGCAGCGCCGCCACCTCGCGCAGGGACGCGCAGTCGCCGATGGTCACCTCGGCGGTGCGCTCCGGCCCCTTCTGCCAGGAAGCGTCGCCGAGGGTGCCCCCGTAGAGGGCCGTGACCTTGCGGACGCCCCTGGTGCCGGCGAACTTCCCGGCGGCTGCGGTGACCGGGACTCCGCTGGGGAGGTGCACTGCCATCTGCGCCCGCGAGAGGTCGTTCTGCGACTGCTTGGTGTAGTCGCCCTGCACGCCGGCGAACAGCATCTGCAGCGCGATCGCCCCGGCCACCGCGACCGCGATGCCGTTCACCATGCGGGCCGCCGTACCGCTGCTCAACTGAAGCCTGCGCACGGCCAGTTGCCAGGCCAGCCCGCCCGAGCCGAGCCGGGCGACGACCGTCTCGACGATCCACGGCAGCAGAGCGGTGACGCCGACGAGCAGCAGCATGACACCGCCGGTCACCAGGTACTGGTTGAAGTTGCCGTTGGTGTGGCCCTTGCCGACCATCGGATACAGCATCGCGAGCCCGCCCAGCGGCAGCAGCAGCCGCCACCACAGCCGACGCCGCGCCGGCTTCGCCGTGCGCACCACGCCGAGCGGCTCGATGACCACTCCGCGCAGCGCGAACAGGGTGACCAGCACCGCGGCCGCCGGGACCGCGAGGGCGACCACCACCGCGAGCGCGGGCGAGGGGTTCAGATAGCTGGGGAACACGCTGACGTCGAGGATCTCGACGGAGCCCGCGACCTGGCGGCCGATCAGGAAGAAGAGGGTGCCGAGGACCAGTCCGAGCAGGGAGCCCGCGAGCGCCTCGCCCGCGGCGATCCGCCGGGTCATCTTGCTGTCGGAGCCGACCAGCCTGAGCGCGGCGAGCCTGCGGTCCCGCCGCTCGCCGCCGAAGCGCACGGCGGCGGCGATGAACACGGCGACCGGCATGAGCAGGACGACAAAGACCACCATCACCAGCAGAAGCAGCACGGGGTCCGTCCGCTCGGACGTCGGGTGCGGATCGCCGAACTCGCTGATCCGGGCCACTGTCGAGCCGTTGATCTGCGGTGCGAGGTGCTCGGCGCCCGCGTAGTAGGCGAGCTCGCGCGAACCGATGAGCCCGCTCTCCCCGATCGTCCCGACGATCCGGTACGGCAGCCGCTCGCGCAGCAGCTTCCCGCCGTCGGAGCCGAGCAGCTCCTTCAGCGCGGGGGAGACCACCATGTCGCCCGGAGCCGGGTACTTCGGCACGCCCGGCGGCAGCGGGGCCCGCGCCCCCTCGGGCTCCACCAGCCGTCCGCGGACGTCCTTTTCGTGGTACGTCGTGTCGACGTCCGCGATCACCAGGGTGTTGTCGGCCTTCGGCTTGTGCTCCTGGCCGTAGGTATAGTCCTGGCGCGCCTGCTCCCGGTCGTGCCGCACCGCCAGCATGTTCGGGATGGCGGTCGTGAGCAGCAGCAGCGCCACACCGAGCCCGACACCGACGGCCGTCAGCAGGACCCGGACCCAGCCCTCGCGCCCGCCCGTGAACGCGAACTTGGTCCCCATGCCCAGGTCCCTGGCCCACTTGGGTTTCAAAGGGGCGGCGCGAAGCCCCGCGGACGGGGTGGTGGGTGACGGGCGGGCGTTCATATGGTCCGCTCCATGTCCCGGGACTTGCCGTCCCGTACGACGATCTCGCGGTCGGAGTACGCGGCCACCCGGGCCTCGTGCGTGACGAGCACGACGGCGGCGTTGGAGGACCGGGCGGCCTCGGTGAGCAGCTCCATCACCCGCTCGCCGTTGAGCGAGTCGAGCGCGCCGGTCGGCTCGTCGGCGAACAGCATCCGCGGACCGGTGACCAGCGCCCGCGCGACGGCGACCCGCTGCCCCTGGCCGCCCGACACCTCGCCGGGCCGCTTCTTGCGCAGGTCGTCGACCCCGAGCCGCTCCATCCAGGCCAGCGCGGTCCGCTCGGCCGCCTTGCGGGGGGTGCCGTTCAGCCGCAGCGGCAGGGCCACGTTCTCCACGCAGGTGAGCTCGGGCACGAGCTGGCCGAACTGGAAGACGAACCCGAACTCCGAGCGCCGCAGCGCACTGCGCTGGGCGTCGGTCATGGCCGACAGCTCCCGTCCGTCGTACGTGATCGACCCGGAGTCGGGCGTCACGATCCCGGCGAGACAGTGCAGCAGGGTGGACTTGCCGGACCCGGAGGGGCCCATCACGGCGACAATCTCACCGGGGTGGATGGAGAACTCGGCGCCGTCGAGCGCGGTGGTCGGGCCGTAGGCCTTGCGCAGGTTCTCGGCCGCCAGCAGGGAGCCGGGGGGAGGAGTCACTGGGTCACCGCCGCACGGAGTTTGTCGAGGCGCGCCGCGGTCAGCTCCAGCCAGCGCAGGTCGGCCTCGAGGTGGAACAGGGCGTGGTCGCAGATGAGTTGGTCCGCAAGGTCGCCCTTGCGCTTGCGGTCGGTCAGGATCCGCATGCTGCGCAGGTGCTCGGAGCGCTGTGTGTCGAGGATGTCGGCGGCGTTGCGGTGGGTCAGCAGCGCCAGCACGACCTTGGTGTACAGCGTCGACTGCAGGTACGGTTCGGGCTTCTCCGGCGTGGCCAGCCACCGCTCGACGTCGGTGATCCCGGCCTCGGTGATGGCGTACCGCTTCCGCTCGGGGCCCCCGCCCGCCTCGATGCCGTCGACTTCGACGAGCCCGTTCTTCAGCAGCCGGGACATCGTCGAGTAGACCTGGCCGTAGTGCAGTGGCCGGTCGTGACCGAACTTCTCGTCGAAGGCCCGCTTCAGGTCGTAGCCGTGGCGCGGCCCGGACTCCAGGAGCCCCAGGAGGGTGTGACCGATGGACATGCGAGCACTGTACACACGGTGTATACGCCGCATGTATACGCGCGGTGTTTAGATCATGGCGGGGTGCGCGGGGCCGCAGGTGGCGGCCGATTGTCACGGTTTTGCTACTGGGGCCGGGGCGGGCTTCCGGGTGGCCGGCCGCGGCGCGGCAGCGGACCCGTGTCGCCGGGCAGCCGGCCCGCCTCCGCGAGCGCGCGCCGCAGGAGGAACTCGATCTGCGCGTTGGCCGACCGCAGCTCGTCGGACGCCCACCGCGCCAGCGCCTCGTACACCGACGGGTCCAGCCGCAGCAGCACCTGCTTGCGCTGCTGCGGCCGACGCCTGGGGGAGGCTCCCTCGGTCCCCTCGGGTGGAGTCGTCACTGGTAGAGCGTTCCGGTGTTCAGCACGGGCTGCGGGGCCCGGTCCCCGCACAGCACCACCATCAGGTTCGACACCATCGCCGCCTTCCGCTCCTCGTCCAGCTCCACGATGTCCCGCTCGGCGATCCGGGCGAGCGCCGCCTCGACCATCCCGACCGCCCCGTCCACGATCTCCCGCCGTGCCGCGACGACCGCCCCGGCCTGCTGCCGCTGGAGCATCGCGGAGGCGATCTCGGGAGCGTACGCGAGATGCGTGAAGCGCGACTCGATGATCCGCACGCCGGCCGCCTCCACGCGCGCGTGCAGCTCGGCGGCGAGCTTCTCGGTGATCTCCTCGGCGTTGCCGCGCAGCGACAGCCCGCCCTCCTCGTGGGCGTCGTAGGGGTACTCGATGGCGATGTGCCGGACGGCCGCCTCGGTCTGGGTGGAGACGAACTCCAGGAAGTCGTCCACCTCGAAAGTCGCCTGCGCGGTGTCCTGCACCTTCCACACCACGACCGCGGCCAGCTCGATCGGGTTGCCGTAGGCGTCGTTCACCTTCAGGACGGGGGTCTCGTGGTTGCGCACGCGGGTGGAGATCTTCGTGCGCGAGGTGAGCGGGTTCACCCAGCGCAGCCCGTCCTCGCGGATCGTGCCCCGGTACCGCCCGAAGAACTGGACGACCCGGGCCTCTCCCGGCGCCACCATGTTCAGCCCGCACATCGCGAGGAACGCGGCCAGGCCGACCAGCACGCCGACGACGATCAGCGCGGCCTTGACGCCGGTTGCGGTGACGGTCGTCGCACCGGCGACCATCGCGGCCGCGAGCAGCAGTCCGAGCAGCCCGAGCAGCAGCGCGAGCCCGCCGCCGATGCTGCGCGCCGGGAACTCCCGCACCCGCGGTGCGGGCATGTCGGGTATGTCGGCGGTGGGTGAGGAGTCGTGCGTGGACATGGAGGTCCCCCCCGTTCTCGTACGTCTCGTAGCCAATATCTACAATCTATCCAAGTGATAACACTTTACCGCGCCACGGCAACCCCCGACCCTCCTGGTACGTCGGTTCCGTTGGGACGGGTGCTGATTCTCACGTCCGTAAAAGAGGGGATCGCAGGCCCTTTGTCACAGAGGGCGGTGTTAGCTTTCTGAGCTGACCCGAGCCACGCACGTGAGTGACACCGAGAAGGAAGCGGAGCGGACGGATCCATGGGACGAGCGGAAGAGAGACGAGCGCGACAGCGCGGTGGTCACCGCGCGGCGCCCAGGGGCCGCTCGTCGCGAGCGGCCGGCGAGCCCGGCAGGAGCCTCATACGACGCCTGTTCACCTGGAAGAAGATCCTCGGCACGTTCCTCGGCGTGTGCCTGCTCGGCATCGGCGCGTTCATCGTGCTGTACCTGGTGGTGGACGTCCCCAAGGGCAACGCGGCCGCGCAGCGCCAGAGCAACGTCTACAAGTACAGCGACGGCTCCATCCTGGCCCGTGACGGCAAGGTCAACCGCGAGAGCGTGGCCCTGTCCAAGGTGCCCAAGGATGTCCAGCACTGCTTCGTCGCCGCCGAGAACAAGACCTTCTACCACGACTCCGGCGTCGACCTGAAGGGCACGGCCCGCGGTCTGCTCAACACGCTGACCGGCAAGGGCACGCAGGGCGGTTCGACGATCACCCAGCAGTACGTCAAGAACTACTACCTCAACCAGGACCAGACCGTCACGCGCAAGCTGAAGGAACTGGTCATTGCGTTGAAGGTGGACCAGAAGCTGTCCAAGGACGACATCCTCGCGGGTTACATCAACACCAGCTACTACGGCCGCAACGCCTACGGCATCCAGGCCGCCGCGCAGGCCTACTACCGGGTCGACGCGCAAAACCTCACCGTCGAGCAGGGCGCCTACCTCGCCGCCCTCCTCCAGGCGCCGAGCCAGTACGACTGGGCGGTGGCGAGCCCGACCAGCAAGAAGCTGGTGCAGGCCCGCTGGAACTACGTCCTGGACAACATGGTCAAGCAGCACTGGCTGGACCCCGCCAAACGCCAGGCCATGAAGTTCCCCGTGCCCAAGGGCCCGAAGGGCACCCCAGGCAGGGAGGGCCAGAAGGGCTACCTGATCGACCTCGCCAACAGGCAGCTCGAACAGCAGCTGATGAAGCAGGAAGGCATCTCCCAGTCCCAGGCGGAGGCCGAGGTCGTGGACCGCGGGTGGACCATCACCCTGAACGTCGACCGGAAGAAGCAGGCCGCGCTGGAGAAGGCGGTCAAGACGCAGCTGACCGCCAAGCTTGACCCGAAGAAGCGCAAGGTGGACAAGAACGTCCAGGCCGGCGCCGTCTCCGTCGACCCGAAGACCGGGAAGATCGTCGCCCTGTACGGCGGTCAGGACTACTTCAAGCACTACATCAGCAACGCGACGCGGCCGGACTACCAGCCCGCCTCGACGTTCAAGCCGGTGATCCTCGCCGCCGCCCTGGAGGAGGGCGCCAGGACGCAGGACGGCCAGCCGATCAACGCCGACACGATCTACGACGGCACGAGCGGGCGCCAGGTCGTGGACCACGGCACCAAGGTCGGCTTCGCCCCGCCGAACGAGGACGACGCCAACTACGGCAACATCACCGTCCAGACGGCGATGAACAAGTCCGTCAACTCCGTCTTCGCGCAGATGGGCGTCGACGTGGGCATGGACAAGGTGATGAGCACCGCCGACAAGCTCGGCATGAACACCAAGGGCATGCAGGCGGTGCCTGCCCAGACGCTGGGCTCCATGGGCGCGAGCCCGCTGGAGATGGCCGGGGTCTACGCCACCTTCGACAACCACGGCAAGAAGGTCACCCCGACCATCGTCAAGGCGGCCGAGCAGAAGAACCGCACGGTGCGGATGCCGGACCCCGTCGGCGGGCAGGCGATCAGCCGGGAGGCCGCCGACACGGTGACCTCGGTGCTGACCGGCGTGGTCGACGACGGTACGGCGCGGGCGTCCGTCCGCGACAACCCGGCCCGCAACGGTCAGCAGGTCGCGGGCAAGACGGGCACGTCCGACAAGGACAAGTCCGCCTGGTTCACCGGCTACACACCTGACCTGGTCACCTCGGTCGGCCTGTTCGGCGAGTCCACGAGCCAGAACGGCAAGCATGTCCCGCTGTACCAGGCGGGCGGCGTGCCGCGCGTCAACGGCGGTGGCTTCCCGGCGCAGATCTGGGCGGCGTACACCTTCGGCGTGACGCACAAGGCCGAGTTCGACTTGGACACCACGCAGGGGGCGGCGGTCCAGCCGTCGGTGACGCCGTCGGTCACGCCGTCGCCGAGCGAGACGCCGTCCGAGACGCCCAGCAGCAGTGCGCCGCCGACGTCCGAGTCGCCGAGCGAGTCGCCCAGCCAGTCGCCGTCGCAGTCGCCGTCCCGGACGCCCTCACCGACGCCGAGCCAGTCACCGTCGACCCGGCAGCCGACGGGCGGCATCACGGACAACCCGCTCCATCCGAACGTCCAGCAATGAGCTGAACGGCCGAAAAGGGCGCCCAGAACCCCCTGGGCGCCCTTTGCTTTGCCTTGGGGCGATGTGATGTGAGACGGTTTTCGGCCAGCACGCCGCGGGGCGGGAGAACAGTGAGGTCTGCCTGCAGTTCCGCGGGAAGCCCATCATGGAGAGCAAGGCGCAACTCGCCGCGGGCAACACCGATTTCTGCGCCAAGAGCGGCGCGGACATGTTCTTCACGCGCACGAGGGCCTGCCTGCAGGACAGCTTCTCGGCCACGCTGTACGAGAACAACACGCCCATCGCTCAGAATCTCTACTCGTACAAGCACGAGATCGATCTGGACCTCGACAGCCCGACCTTCAAACAGACGATCACGATCGAACCGACGACCGTCGATGCGAAGGTTCCGCCGGTGACGGTCAACATCCAGTCGTTCTGCCAGTACAACTGCTCATCGGCCGGCATCACGTGGTCCAGCGTGCCCGAGTGGTCGGGCCTCGACAAGCACAAGGCCGTCGGGGAGATCGACCACACGTGGCAGGGGACCTCGGGCAACGAGACCGTACACCTGAACTGGATCCTCTCGTCGACCATGGGCGGTGCGCCGAACGGTGGCGCGGACTACCAGCCGCCGAGCGGGAAGCTGGGCATCCGCTGCGACAACGAGGCCAAGGGCAAGACCACGATCGGCTGTGTCTTCCCCGACTACATTCCGACGTACGTCGTCAACACGGAGGCGAACCCGTCGGCGGCGGCGTTCTACTGGATCCTCATGCAGAAACTGCCCTACCACCCCGGTAGCCGGGAGCACGACTCACCGCTCAACTACCTGGCGGACAAGGACCGGCAGAAACGCGAACCGGAAGGTGATCTGCCCCAAGAGCGGTCCTGACAAGTTCGTGCCGAATCCGGCCTCGAAGCCGCCGAACAGCACGGCTAGCTGCGACGAATACCCGTTCGCGGCGACCTACCAGAGCGGCGGAATGCCGCCGCAGGCCGTGAGCACCGGCAAGGAGTGCACCCAGCTGTACGCGAAGCCGATCAGCTCGGGCTGGACCGTCCTCGAGGATCCCAACTACGCGCGGGTCAACACCTGGAACGAGATCTGCGGCCGGGCCAGCATCCCGGGCGACGAGAACTCCGGTGCCGCCAACCGCATCGGTCTGTTCTTCGTGCCCAACAACCGGATGATCGACAAGGACGCGTTCTACGTCAGCGTTCCGGGCTTCGAGGAGTGCACCGACCTCTCACAGATCTGCTTCGTCCGTACGCGCTAGCCCCGGACCCAGCTCTGGGAGGGTGCCCGACGGTCCACGGCGTCGCCGTCGGCCGTCGGGCACCCCGGTCAGAGGACGACCGCCGCGAGCGAGCCGTGCCCGATCGCCGCGCGGGGCAGGTCGAGTGAGAACACCTGTTCCGCCACCGTGAGAATCCGCCGCTCCGGCTCCCAGTCGTCCGGATCGGCCGTCCCGTCCGGCAGCAGCATGCCCGCCCTCTGCATGGCCGGCACCAGGAACGAAGGGTCGGTACCGCCGATCTGCTCCGCCTCGACTCCGGGCTCGAAGTCGGACGCGATCTCCCCGTCCCGCGCGTGCACGAACCAGTACGGCGGCATCCCGCTGTCCAGCAGCATCACCGCGTCCGTGCCCTCGGACAGACGTCGAAGGGTACGCCGGTCGGTGGTCTCGGCGCTCGCGAACTCCAGGGTGAAGGCCCACCCGTTGCTCGTGCCCAGCCGGGCGACCGGCCCCTTGTCCCCGGCGAGCACCCGCGCCTCCTCCCCGGACAGGGAGGGCAGGATCCCTGCCGGGTCCACGCCCAGCCGCCGTACCAGCTCCTCGACACTCAGACCGCGGACGAACGTGACGCAGTAGGCGTCGAAGGCTTCCCGAATCCAGCCGATCCCGTCCACCAGGCTCTCCCCACCGCTCGACGCCACACCTGTCCGGAGGGGAACAACCTATAGGGCGTCGCGCCGGGAGCGAGGTGACTTCTCCTCCGGGCGCCACGCCACGGGTGCGTTACGTGCGCCGTTCAGCCGCCGTTGACGTTGTGGGCGATCCGGTCGCCGATCTCCTTGTCGATGTTGCGCCAGTACTGCAGTGCGCGGTCGAGGACCGGGCGGGAGACACCGTTCTTCAGGTGGCCGGTGACGTTGGAGACGAGCCGGTCGCGGGCCGCGTCGTCCAGGACGTGGCGGACCATCGTGCCGGGCTGCCCGAAGTCGTCGTCCTCGCGGTGCAGCCGGTAGGCCTCGCGGACCATCTCGCCCGCCGTCTGCCAGCCGGCGATGTCGCCGAACCGGCTCGTGGCCGCGGCCGGCCCGCCGTAGGAGTTCGGCGCGTAGGGGGCGGCGACGTCGGCGGGTTCGTAGCGCATCGGGCCGTCCTTGGCGTACGAGTTCACCTGTGTACGCGGCCGGTTGGGCGGCAGCTGGGTGTAGTTGGGGCCGATGCGGTAGCGGTGCGTGTCCGGGTAGGAGAAGAGCCGGCCGAGCAGCATCTTGTCCGGGGACGGGCCGATGCCCGGCACCATGTTGGACGGCTCGAACGCGGCCTGCTCGATGTGGACGAAGTAGTCCTCGGGGTTCTTGTTCAGGGTCATCCGGCCGACCTCGATCAGCGGGTAGTCGCCGTGCGGCCACACCTTGGTCAGGTCGAAGGGGTTGAACCGGTAGTCGGGCGCGTCCTCGAACGGCATCACCTGCACGTGGACCGTCCAGGACGGGTGCTCGCCGCGCCCGATCGACCCCCACAGGTCACGGCGGTGGACGTCGGGGTCCTCGCCCGCGAGGTGGTCGGCCTCGGCCTGGGTGAGGAACTCGATGCCCTGGTCCGTCTTGATGTGGTACTTGACCCAGAACTTCTCGCCGCCGCCGTTGACCCACATGTAGGTGTGGGAGGAGTAGCCGTTCATGTTGCGGTACGTCCGCGGGATGCCGCGGTCGCCCATCAGCCACGTCACCATGTGCGCGGACTCCGGCGAGAGGGTCCAGAAGTCCCACTGCATGTCGTTGTCGCGCAGCCCGTTGTCCGGGCGGCGCTTCTGCGAGCGGATGAAGTCCTGGAACTTCTGCGGGTCGCGGACGAAGAAGACCGGCGTGTTGTTGCCGACCAGGTCGTAATTGCCGTATTCCGTATAGAACTTGAGCGCGAAGCCGCGTGGGTCGCGCCAGGTGTCGGGGGAGCCGAACTCACCGGCGACGGTGGAGAAACGCGCCAGCATCTCGGTGCGCTTGCCGGGCTGGAACAGGTCGGCCTTGGTGAACTGGCTGACGTCGTTGATGACCTCGAAGACTCCGTACGCACCGCTGCCCTTGGCGTGGACCACCCGCTCGGGAACCCGTTCCCGGTTGAACTGGGCCATCTTCTCGATGAGGTAGTGATCCTGGAGCAGGATCGGGCCGTCCGGGCCCACGGTGAGCGAGTGTTCGTCGCTCTCGACCGGGATGCCGGCATTGGTGGTGGTGTAGGGAACCTGCTGGGGTGTCTGCGTCACGAGCGTCCTCCCGTCATGCATGAGGGGTAGGTCAGGTCGCTTCGTTCACCCAGCAGTCAACTCCGCCGAGCAGACATCGGCAACATTTGGACCAGGTCCAATTTTGGTACCGTTCTGAGCAGGGGGTAGGCCTCAGCTCCGGTTCAGCTCGAACCAGACCACCTTCCCGGTGCTCAGCCGGGTCGCACCCCACCGTCTGGCCAGCCGGTTCACCAGGTACAGCCCGCGCCCGCCCTCGTCCGTCGCGCGCGCCTGCCGCAGGCGTGGCAGCTGCGGCACGTCGTCGCCGACCTCGCAGCGCAGCACGTCGGTGCGCAGCAGACGCAGCGTGACCGGCCGTGACGCATAGCGCACGGCATTGGTGACGACCTCGCTGACCAGCAGCTCCACCGAGTCCGTGAGCTCCTCCAGACCCCAGCGGGCCAGCGCCCGCCGGGCCAGGCGGCGGGCCCGGCCGGGGGCGGAGTCCTCCGGCTCCAGGAACCAGTACGCCACGTCACTCGGCGCGATCCCGTCGAAGCGGGCGGCGAGCAGCGCGATGTCGTCGTCCCGGTCGCCCGGACCGAGCATGTCGAGCACCTCGTCGCACAGCGCCTCGAGCGGCGGCGGATGGTCGGGTCCGGTGAGCTGCGCGGTCGCCGACAGCTTCTCGCGCAGCTGCTCTATGCCGGTCCACACGTCCCTCAGCCGCGACTCCACCAGGCCGTCGGTGTACAGCAGCAAGGTCGCGCCGGCCGGGGCGTCCAGCTCCACGGCCTCGAAGTCGACGCCGCCGACACCGATCGGCGCGCCCGGCGGCACCCGCAGCACCTCGGCCCGGCCGCCCAGGTGCAGCAGCACCGGCGGCGGATGGCCGGCGTTGGCGATCGTGATGCGGTGCGAGACGGGGTCGTAGACGGCGTACAGGCAGGTCGCCATGCGGTCGGTGCCCAGGCGCTGCGCCTGCTCGTCGAGGTGGTGCAGCACCTCCTGCGGCGGCAGGTCCAGCCCGGCCAGGGTCTGCGCGGTCGTGCGCAACTGGCCCATGATCGCGGCCGACGTCATGGAGTGGCCCATGACGTCACCGACGACGAGGGCGACCCGGCTGCCGGGCAGCGGGATCGCGTCGTACCAGTCGCCGCCCACCCGCGCGGTTTCGGCGGCGGGCAGATAGCGGGAGGCCAGCCGCACGCCCGTCGGGCGGGGCAGGGTCTCCGGCAGCATGGTGCGCTGCAACTCGTCGGCGATGTACGCCTCGCGCCCGTACAGCACCGCCTTGTCGATGCCGAGCGCGCTGTGGGTGGCGAGCTGGGCGGCGACCAGCAGGTCGTCGGGCTCGAACGCCAGGCGCTCCGGGCGGCGCAGGAACAGGGCGGCGCCGATGACGCGGCGGCGGCCGCGCAGCGGGGCGAGGATGGCGCGCTGCCCACCGGGCACAGCCAACTCGGACCCCTCGCCGAGGAGTTCAGCCAGCGCGGCACGCGCGGAGGGCGTGTCCGTGAACACGGGCCGGACGCCCCGCAGCACCTCGCCGAGCGCACTGCCGGGGCGCACCTCGCACAGCTCGTTGGTCACCACCGACAGCTCGGACGGCTGCTCCGGCACCGGCGGCGGCATGAAGCCGCCCTCCGTGTCCCGCTCGGCCGGTATCCGGTCGGTGCGGCGCAGCCGCAGCACGAGCGGGCCGACGGGCCGCTCGTCGCCCACCGGCAGCGGCTCGCGCAGATAGACCAGGATGGCGTCGGAGAAGGTCGGCACGGTGGCCCGGCACAGCCCCATGACGATCTCGTCGAGGTCCAGGCCGCGGGCGATGCGCCGCGTGGCCGCTCCCACGAACCGCAGCCGGTCGCCGTCCCGCCGCATCGGCAGCGGGCCACCGCCCGGCAGCCGCTGCCCGGTGCGCCGTTCGCCGCCGGGCCGCTCCTGCTCGGCGCCCGGCCCGTCGGGGACGGCCTCGGGCGCTGGGCGCGGCCGGTGGGTGTCGGGCTCGGCGGCGGAGGGCTGGGCGTGCTCGGGACCGCTGCCGGAGGTCAGGGGCGTGCCGGGGCCGGAGGGCGGCTCGCCGGTACGGGCCTGTACCGGTAAGGCGGCGGCGCCCGTGGTGCGCGGCGGTTTCGAGGTATGCAGGAGCGCCCCACGGCCGTCCGCGGGGTCGGCGCCTGCCTGGGGGCGCTCGAAGGAGGTCGGCTGCTCCGTCACGCGTGTCGAATCCATCCGTCCGGGGCTGCGCGCCGGGCGCGCAGTTCGTCCCGCCGAAGACCCGATACCCGGAATACCTGCCCCAGGAACGGATTTTCGGCGTGGTCAGAGGCTGTTCCTGTGCCACCGGCGGACCGTCTGCGGCCCGCACGGGTGTTGCCCTCGTACCCCTCGCTCACGTCCTGCCGCCCCTCGGTGACGTTCGGTCAGACTCGGCGCCTGTTCCGGGATTTGCTTTTGTGCTCCCACCCGCCACCCGGCCACCGGCCCCTGTTTGATTGTTGCGGAGGACGATCCTACGTTTCTTGCCCGGGGGCGTATCAAGGGTCTCATGAGGACACGTGCGCGGGCGTACGGTCCCAGTCTTCCGGCAGTGACGGTACCGTCCAGGACGGATCCGGGCGCCAGTGCTGCCAGCCGTCGGAGAAGGGCCAGCCCCAGGCGCGGATCACCTCCACCGCGGACCGGCCCGCCGCCCGCACCCGTTCGGCCAGGTCGGCGTCCATCAGGCCGTCCCGCTGGGCCTGCGCGAACTCGTCCTCGTCCCGCCAGTGCCAACTGCGGTCCGGGTGCACGGAGATGTCCAGAAAGTGGTCCTCAAAGTCGACCCCGCCCTCCCAACGGGCCAGCGGCTCCTCCAGGTTCACGTACCAGTTCTTGAACCGCCAGCCCGGCTCCCAGAACAGCCACACCGACCAGGGCTCACCGGGCCGGGCCAGCTTCAGCACACCCGTACCGAACCAGCGGTCGCGCTGCACGGTCCGCGGCTTGGTGTACCGGGACGCGATCGGCTCCAGATGGACAGGTGTGCCGTCGGCGAGCACGGGCTTGACACACTCGGTCCCCGGCGCCATCCACACGGCGAGCAGTTCGGGGTCGTCGCGGACGACGGTCACGGGCCGCGCGATGTGAAAGCGCGCGCCGCCGTTCTCCCGGTACCGCCACAGGATCCGGCTCCCGGGGGCCCAGTAGGTCGTCGCACCGCCCGCCTTCACGCGTCTCACCGCTCCGTCGTCTGCCATGCACAGATATTAGGTGCCCCAGGCATACGACGCTGCGGCGCGGGTCACGGTTCACGCCCGGGGGCCGATTGGTTACGGGTGCGTCATCTTCAGGACATCCAGCGCCTCGTCGAGTTGCTCGACCGTGAGGTCGCCGCGGTCCACGTAGCCGCTCTCGAGGACGACCTGACGGATGGTCTTCTGCTGGGCCAGGGCCTTCTTGGCGACCTTCGCGGCCTCCTCGTACCCGATGTACTTGTTGAGCGGGGTGACGATCGAGGGCGAGGACTCGGCGTACTCGCGGGCCCGGTCCCGGTGGGCGACGATCCCGTCCACGGTCCGGTCGGCGAGCAGCCGCGAGACGTTGGCGAGCAGCCGGATCGACTCCAGGACGTTCTTGGCGATGACGGGCAGCATCACGTTGAGTTCG
Source organism: Streptomyces sp. NPDC005202 (assembly GCF_040608235.1). Taxonomy (NCBI): domain Bacteria; kingdom Bacillati; phylum Actinomycetota; class Actinomycetes; order Kitasatosporales; family Streptomycetaceae; genus Streptomyces; species Streptomyces sp. NPDC005202. The sequence goes on from NZ_JBEXHW010000023.1 coordinate 103,193, forward strand.
AAGTTGCCCGAGGCGCCCGCGGTGGCGACGGTGGCGTCGTTGCCGACGACCTGGGCGCAGACCATCAGCACGGCCTCCGGAATGACCGGGTTCACCTTCCCCGGCATGATGGACGACCCCGGCTGCAGGTCGGGCAGGGAGATCTCGGCGAGCCCGGTCCGGGGCCCGGACGCCATCCACCGCAGATCATTGGCAATCTTGGTCAGCCCGACGGCGATGGTCCTCAGTTGCCCGCTCGTCTCGACGATCCCGTCCCTCGCCCCCTGCGCCTCGAAGTGGTTACGGGCCTCGGTGAGCGGCAGCCCGGTGGCGCGGGCGACCTCCTCGATGACGGCGGCGGAGAAACCGGGCGGGGTGTTGATGCCGGTGCCGACGGCGGTACCGCCCAGGGGCAACTCGGCGAGCCGCGGCAGGGAGGCGTTCAGCCGCTCGATGCCGTACCGCACCTGTGCGGCGTACCCCCCGAACTCCTGCCCCAGCGTCACCGGCGTGGCGTCCATCAGGTGCGTCCGCCCGGACTTCACGACGTCGGCGAACTCCTCGGCCTTGCGGGCGAGGGAGTTCGCGAGATGGTCCAGGGCCGGGATCAGGTCCCGGGTGACGGCGGCGGTGGCGGCGATGTGGATGGACGAGGGGAAGACGTCGTTGGAGGACTGGGACGCGTTGACGTGGTCGTTGGGATGCACGTCGCGCCCGAGCCGCTCGCTCGCCAGGGTGGCGATGACCTCGTTGGTGTTCATGTTCGACGACGTCCCGGACCCGGTCTGGAAGACGTCGACGGGGAAGTGCTCGTCCCACCTGCCCTCGGCGACCTCGTCGGCCGCCTCCTGGATCGCCTCGGCGACGTCCGTGTCCAGCACACCCAGCCGCGCGTTCACCTTCGCCGCGGCGCCCTTGATGCGGGCCAGGGCCTCGATGTGGGCCCGCTCGATCCGCTGCCCGGAGACGGGGAAGTTCTCGACGGCACGCTGCGTCTGGGCGCGCCACTTGGCGTCGGCGGGGACTTTCACCTCGCCCATGGAGTCGTGCTCGATGCGGTAGCGCCGGTCGTCATCAGGGGTCCTCATCGTCGTACCTCCGAAAGATCTTCAGCACGGACCGGGCAGGGCGTATTCCCCTCCACTCCACCAGCATCTCCTGCCCAGCGACCCAGGTCTCATCAGGGCGGTGCGGCAGATGGGTGGGGGTCCATGTCGCTGGACGGGTGGCGCAAGTCTGCTCGCAGCGGTGGGGACAGGGGCAGTTGCGTCGAGGTGCTGGACGACCGGGCGTATTGCGTACCCGTGCGGGACTCGACGGCACGGGCGTAGGGCGTGTGGTGTACCCGTGCGCGACTCGAAGGCGCCGCAGGGCCCGGTACTGGTCTTCGGCCGGTCGGCCGGGTCGTCGCTCGTGTCGGCCGTCCGGGAGACGGAGTTGGGCGGCTGAGCCGTTCCTCGGGGGCGGGGAGGCCGGCTCGCTGGGCGTCTGTCGGAGGCGTGGCCGTGGGGCCGCCCGCTTCTCGGCGATTGTCGTGCTTCCGCGGTCCGAGGCAAGGGTGGCCCAAAGGGCCATCGCCGCAGGCGACGCGACCGGAGGGAGCGCCCTTGACGCGGCCGGCGGAGGCACGACACCGACAAAGAGGCGGGCGGCCCCCACGGTCACTTGGAAGCCGCCCGCACCGCATCACCGCCCGGCCGCCTCCCTCCGGCCCGACCTGATCCCTACGCCAGCCCCGGTATGTATCCCTACGCCAGCCCCGGTCCCCGCACCGGAATCGACGTGAACGTCGGCTGCGGGGCCGGGTTCTGGAAGAAGTCGTTCAACTTGTTCCGCTCGCGTGGACCCTCGTACGATCCCCGACATGATCTCTAACCCGAGGGTCCTGGGGACCGTCCGCCTGTCCATCCTAAGGACGACACCACCAGTCCGGAGAAGCAGCGTGCGGCCATAGAGCACTGGGCGATCGGACCGGCCATCGACGGCCGGATAGCGGGCTGGGCCGAAGACCTAGACGTGTCCGGTGCCATGCACCCCTTCAAGAGACCGGGCCTTGGCCCTGGTTCAACGAGCGGGCCGACGAGTGGGACGTACTCGCCGTGTGGAAGCTGGACCGGCTTAGCCGGAAGGCTGGTCACTTCGCCGAGGTCTTCGACTGGTGCCAGAAACACGGCAAGGTCATCGTGTCCGTGACTGAGGGCATCGACATGAGCACCCCCATGGGCAAGATGTTCGCTCAGATCATCGCGGCCTTTGCCGAAGGCGAGCTGGACACCATTCGAGCCCGCGCGCTTTCCGGCTCGGCCGCTCGTAAGGCCAAGGGTGTCTGGATTGGTGGCGTAGAGCCGTTCGGATACCGCTTCGAGCGACAGGACGGTGGCGGGAAGAAGCTCGTTCAGGACGCCACCTATGCCGAACTGTTCCGCGAAATTGTGGAGCGGCAAAGGGTGACTGGTCGTCCTACAAGATTGCGGTTGACTTGAATAAGCGCGGCGTCCCTACCTGGCGGGATCATCTCCGGATCGTGAAGGGCGAAGAGTCGAGGGGCGTTGCCTGGACCGCTAACGCTATCCGCGCCATCGTCATGAATCCGACCGTCGCCGGAATCTACACGTACAAGGGCGAGAACGTCGTAGACGAGAACGGCGAGAACGTTCGGATTACTGATGAACCCCTGATGGAGTTTGCGGAATGGTCCGAATTCGTTGCTGCACTGAAGAGTGACAGGCCGGTTAGGCGGTCCACGCCTTCGAGGTCGATGCTCGGCGGTGTGGCCATGTGCCAGGGCTGCGGTGCCCGCATGTCTTCCAACAAGAAGACGAAGCCGAACGGCCGTGTGCACCACTACTACGCCTGCAACAACGTCAACACCGGGACCTGCCCCAATCCTGGCCGCATTCGTCGCGACGATCTAGACACGGCTGTCGGGACCTTCGTGAAGGTCACTCTCGGCCCGCTCCCGGTTATGGAGCGGGCCGGTAATTCCATCAGTCAAGCCAAGATCGAGCTTGCCGAGGCCGAGGCGACGCTAGACCGACTGGAAGCTGATTACCTCGCCGGACGCTTCAAAACGGATGTTCAGGTAGAGCGGTACTGGGGACAGCACGAATTCCAGTCGGCCAAGGCGGAGCGGCTGAGGGAAGAAATCAAGGCCGCCGAGGACGCCCCGGCCTGGAAAGAGACGGGACGGACTTACCTCGAAGAGTGGACGACCAAGGATGATGAGCAGAAGCGCGTTTTCCTGCAACGGCACGGCATAACCGTGACGGTGGGGAGCACCGAAGACGGGAGCCGACGAGTCGTGTGCAAGATGCCTGAGCTTGCCGAGATCGCTAAGGAGACCGGTCTCCACGTCCCCGAGGGTTACATGTGGATCGAGCCTGAGGCGGAGTACGTCCTGCCGAAGCAAAAGGCTTACAAGCGGAAGTAAACAGGGCTACCCGAGATCACGGGACCCCCGCCCCCGTTGCGTGTAAACGCTTCGGGGGCCTTTCCATGCCGTGACTGTCCCCGTAGACCGTTTGCACGGCCTCCACCCCACTGTGTTTAAGACGCCGTCTCATTTGGTAAGTCTGCGGTAGCAGATGAGGGTGCAGGTGATGGCGGTGAAGGCCAGGAAGTGTTCGGCCTTGCGTTCGTAGCGGCGGTGCAGGCGGCGGCAGCCGGCGAGCCAGGACATGGTGCGTTCGATGGTCCAGCGGTGCCGGCCCAGCCGGGTGGAG
>NZ_JBEXHW010000024.1:0-66840 GCF_040608235.1 Streptomyces sp. NPDC005202
CAGTTGCACTCGCGTCACGGAAAAAGATCTACCGGTCCAGGGCCTCACCACGAGGGCAAATCGACAGATTGATCACGACCCGATACGCGCCCTAGCCGCATGGCCGCCTTGGTGCGGCCTGTGGCGACAAGCCCGCGCAGGCGGATCTCATGCAGGGAGAAGGGGTTGAACAGACTGGTGTGGTCGACCCGGTCGAGAAGGGCGTCGGTCTCCCTCATCACCCGGTCGAACAGCTCACCGTTGCCCAGTGCGCCGGCGGCCCGCGCGAGGAGAGGGAGGACAGCGGCACGAGCGGTCTCGTCCGGAGCGGTGGCTGCGGCGCGGCACAGCCGCTGGACGGCCGCGCCCCGCAGGCTGGCCTTGCGGAGTTCGTTGCCGTGCATGCGCAGCACGTATGAGGTCATACGCGCGTCGTCGAAGTACTCGGCGATCTCCAGGCTTTTGGCTGTCCAGTGCGCGGCGGTGGCGAGACGTTCCTCGGGCAGTACGTTGCCCAGGGCGACACCGAGGCCGACACGGGCCCGGGCGAGGAGGTGCAGGACGTCGCGCTCGGTGTGGCCCTCCTCGACGCGGGCTTCGAGGCGGGCGACGAGCGGCCACAACTCCGAGACCGCTTCTATGGCGTGCCCGGACTGTCGGGCGATCTCGGCGAGCCGGACAGTGGACTCGCCGAACTGCAGCATCGCCCGGTGGTCGGTGTCGGTCGGGTCGGTGACGCCGAGCACGTGCGGCGGCAACTGCAGCGCTTCGCAGATACGGCGCCGGGAGCTCACGTCGTCCAGGGACCGCTTCCCCAGCTCCAGAGCGGAGATGTACGTCTTGTCGTAGCCGAGGAGTTCACCGAGTGCGGTCTGGTTCAGGCTGTGCACGCGGCGGTAGAAGCGCAGGATGTCGGCCAGGTCTCCCGTTGCCAGGACTAATTGAGCCTGGGGTGTGGCCCAGTGCCACTGGGTGTGCCCGGCCGAGGGCCGGGGAAGCGGGAGCCGGTCCTCAACCGCGCGTGCAGCGATCTCGCCCCCGGCCATGCCGACTACATCCGCTCGTAGTCGTCCAGGGCCGCCGGGCTGGCGTTCCTCCGGCTGTACCAGGCGGTGATGGCCTGCTTGTATCCGTCGGGCATGTTCAGGTCCGGCACTTTGTCCGCGGTGAACATGCCCAGCTGCTTGTCTCGTGGCTGACGACCGGCGACCGTTCGGGGGTCAGCACGGTGCAGCCGTAGGTCACGATCAGTACGCGCCGACCCGGGATCGGCTGGTAGATCCACACGCCCCCGTCGATGAGCGGCCGGCCTTGACCTCCCAGCCGGTCTCCTCCTGGATCTCCCGCTCCAGGGCTGCCTCGGGGCTAGAGTCCGGCAGTTGGACTCCGTCGCCGGTGCCGACTTCCAGCCGCCCTCCGGGCAGCTCCCACTCATCGCGCTCGTTCCGTAGCAGCAGCACACGATCACGCGCGTCGAGCGCAACGCCTTTCACGGAGACGGGCCAGAGCGGCGGCGTGTACGTCATGACGGTCCTCGTCCTGCGGTGTGCGAGCCGGGCCTTCGGAACGTAGCACGGGCCCCTGAACTCATCGCCTGGTCACCCTATTTGTCCGAGTCGACAGTTTGTCGCTTTACCGCGCCCACTTCGCCTTCCCACTCTGATCCCACCGATCCCGATCGAAGGAGTACGGCGATGCCCGACGCCTCCACACGCTCCGAGAGGCTCTTCGCGGACCACTTCGTCAACCTTCGTGCTCCGCACGCCAGCGACGTGATCGCCGCACAGCTTCGTGAGACCGGCCTCGTCACCCTGGACGGAATGACCACTCGCCAGGAGGTCCTGTCGTTCGCCTCCCGGTTGATGGCGATCAGGCCCCACCCGCACGGCGCTCCGGACGGATTGACCCTGATCCACAACACCGGCAACCACGCCCACCGCGCCGGCTTCGCCGGACTCGGCAACGGCGAACTCCTCCCCCACACGGAGAGGTCGGGCACGCCCACCCCTCCGCGTCTGATCCTCCTGGTCTGCCTGCAGCCGGCATCCGCAGGCGGCGAGACGCTCCTCGCGGACGGACGTGATGTACACGCCCGCCTGGTCAGCGAGAACCGCGCAGCAGCGGTCGCGCTCTGCCAGCCCCGGACCGCTTACTTCGGTGCGGGCGCCAGCCACGCCTCCCAGGTCTTCACCGCCCAGGCGGACGGGCGCATCTCCATACGACTGCGACAGGACGGTCTGGCCCGCTGGAGCCCCATCGTCCAGCCCTACCTGCCCGTTGCTCCGCAGCGCCATCACCGCCAGTCAGCGTCGCCTCACGCTTCGGACCGGGCAGGGCTATCTGCTGGACAACCACCGCTGGCTGCATGCCCGCACGCGTTTCACGGGGGACCGGCGACTCCTGCACGCGCTGGGCGAACCTCGCTTCGCTCTGCCCGACGGATTCACGCCTTGCCCGACCGCATCCGTGCTGCCCAGGACGAGCGAGGCCGTCTGATGCGCGCGCGAGAGGAGGTGACAGTCATGGCCGAGGCCAGCCTGCCTGCTCTCCGGGCCGTGATGGTCGACAGACGCACCGGCCGCATCGGCCGGGTCATGGGCAGCGAGGGGCCCTACGTGCAGCTTCGCCCCCTCAACGGGGGCAAGGAGTGGGACGTTCCGCCCGACCAGCTGCGAACACCCACACCAGCCGAGGAGATGAGCGTCAAAGTCGCCGTGGCGAACGGGCGGTGGGGTCGGTGAGCCCGAGTGCCACCAGTCGACACAACCGGTCCCGGCACGCCTGGCGGCACACGTGATGCGGCGGGCCATCGCCTGGCTGGGTCGTTTCGCCGGTCCGCTGCTGATCGTTGCGATCTCCGCGTCATGCGGCTTCGTGATCGGCGTGGCGGTTGCCAGCGCCCCGGCCAACCCCTGACTGCCGGTTCCTTCAGACCCGGCCCCTGAGTTCCCGTCCCTGCCGGACGTAGCCGATCGAGACGCTCCCCCACGTCGAGAAGCCGCGGCAGGGGCGGGGTCGCAAGCCCCGCCCCGGGCGGATCAATCGCCCGCGCACTTGGACAGGTCGAGCGCCGTCCGGGGCGGGTCCGCAATGCAGCTCATCGTCATAGGAGGACTCCATGCCGAACAGCAGCACCACCCCGGCGGCCGAGCCGGCACCGACGGGCCTGGTCAAGGCACGCCGCCGCATCCAGGCCGCCCGCGAGCGGGGCGTCACCCCGTCCGACGGTGGCAGCACCGGCCGCACCGACGGCAACGACTGATCAGGGAGGAGCGGCGTTGTCGCCGCTGAATCTGGCGGCTCACCTGGGCCCGGACGAGTTCCTGGCCCAGGTGCTCCACCGCCACCACCGCCACGTCCCCCGCGCCCTCACCGAGCCGGGCCGGCTGATCACCTGGGACGACGTCAACACCATCCTCGCCACCCACCGCCTGGAACCGCCCCGCTTCCGCCTCTCCGCCGACGGCGAGATGCTTCCCGCATACCGCTACACGTCCCCGGTCACCACCCGCCGGCACACCGTCTGGCAGCGCCTGCATCCCGCCGAGCTGCACGCCCGCCTCGCCGAGGGCGCCTCCTTGGTCATCGACGCCGTCGACGAACTGCACCCAGCCGTCGGCCGCGCGGCCATGGAGCTGGAGCAGTGGTTACGCACGGGCGTGCAAACCAACCTGTACGCGTCCTGGACCGCCCGTGAAGGCTTCGGCGTCCACTGGGACGACCATGACGTGCTCGTCGTCCAGATCGACGGCGCCAAACGCTGGAAGCTGTACGGTCCCACCCGCACCGCCCCCATGTACAAGGACACCGACGAACCGGAGCCCCCTCCCAGCCAACCGCTCACCGAGCTGGTCCTGCTCCCTGGCGACCTGCTGTATCTCCCGCGCGGCTGGTGGCACTCGGTCGCCGCCTCCGAAGGCGAGCACTCCCTCCACCTCACTTTCGGCATACAGACCTCCACCGGCGCCCAGCTGCTGCCCTGGCTCGCCGATGACCTGCGCCGTCACTCTGTCCTGCGCGAAGACCTGCCTGTGCACGCGGCGGCCGCGCAGCGGGCTGACTACCTGGAACGATTGCGCAAGCAGGTCACCGCAGCACTGGAAGATCCGGACGTGATCAGCCGGTACACGACGATGCGCGACGCCAGTGATCTCACCCGGCTGAGGCCGAGCCTGCCCCATGTCACCGGCCTCGCCGCCAACCCGAACACCCACGTCAGGCTGACCACCGCGCGCGCCCGGATCGAGCCGGCAGCCGACGGGAGATCGGTGGTGTTCCGGGCCTGCGACCACGAGTGGGAGATGGCCCAGGAAGCGCTGCCGCTGCTCACGCGACTGATCTCCGCTGTTCCCCATGCCGTCTCCCTCGGCGAACTGGCCGAGGCGGCCGACTTCTCTGTCGACGCCGTGGCAGCCGCCGTCTCCGAGCTGATGACGGGCCAAGCGATCACAGTGGAAGGCCAAGGGTGATGACGACAGCAGCCCTGGGGCTGGGCACCTACCGTCTCAAGCCCGCCGCCCTGAACGACGCAGCCGCACGCGCAGCCGCCGCCCCCGCCACCGCTTGGATCGATACCGCGCCCAACTACCTCGGCGGGTGAGCGCAGGAGCTACTCGCATCCTTCCTCGTCCGCCATCCGGTCCCGACCTCCACCAAGGTCGGATTCCTCACTGACCGGGCCGCGAAGGATGCCGTCTTCGACGGAGCGATCACCGGCGAGGATGCGGCATGGCGACACTGCCTGAGCGCCCCGTAGGTGCACTGGCAGTGCGCCCGCAACCGCACCGAACTCGGCCGAGACCACCTCGACCTCGTGTTCACGCACAACCCCGAGCATGCCGACGGCGACCCGTACGAAGCCCTCCATGACGCCTTCATCGCCCTCGAAGCAGAGGCAGCAGCCGGCACCCTGTCCGCCTACGGCGTTGCCACCTGGGACGGCTTCGAGACCGGCGCCCTGAGCATCCCCGCCCTTCACCAACTGGCCACCTCGGCCGCCGCGAGCGAGCAACACCATCTGAAAGCCATCCAGCTGCCGGTGTCCCTCGTCACCGCAACCGCCTTCTCCCAAGCCCTGGACGGTGAGGGTCCCATCGCCCAGGCATCAGAACGCGGCTGGCAGGTATTCACGTCGGCCCCCCTGTTCGGCGGCGAACTGCCACACCTTGCCACCCGCGAACTCACCGAGTTGCTGAACCCGGACCTCAGCACAGCGCAGGCATGCCTGCTCGCGGCAGCGTCCTGCCCCGGAGTGACACGGACCCTGCTCTCCACCTCCAGTCCGGCACACTGGGCCGAGGCACGAGAGGCTCTGCGCTTCCCGGCCATCCCGGTCCCTACCCTGCGGAAGGTGCTGGATGTACTCGCCGCCGGCTGACCCAGCGGATCAGCAGCGCATGCGCCGGGCGTTCGCGCGGTCGGCCCTGCTTCTCGACGTCACGGTCACCGGCCCCGAAGCCTGGGGCTGGTACGGCCGCACCCTCAGCCACCGTGTCGAGCATCCGGACCGTGGTGTCTGCTGGCTGAGACTGATCTCCGCACCGCACGACCGAGCGGCGGGGAAGATCTGGGAGGGCAACCGGACGGCAGCGGCGCTGTTCGACGGACGCATCCACAAGCCATTCCTGTACGACACCATCGAGTCGAGCAGGGAGGGCTACACGTACCAGGCCGAGCTGCACCAGTAGGTCGACGAGCCCATCTGCTCTCCCGGCCCTGTCCTGCGTACCCCGCTGGATCCACCGACCTCGTGGTGGGACTCCCTCCGCACCGATCTCGAGTACGTCAGCAGAACGGTCACCGACCGTGTGGCGGTCCGGCAGGAGTGGGTGGACCGCTCGGTCCCCCGCTTCCTCGGCATGCCCAGCCCGCGTATCACCGACTGGGCGACAGCCCACGGGGATCTGCACCCGGCCAACCTGACCACCAGCCCCTACCTCCTCGATTGGGAAGGCTTCGGGCTGGCACCCGTCGGCTACGACGCTGCCATGCTCCTGGCGTACTGCCTGCTCGTCCCCGATGTCGCCCAGCGTGTCCGTGACACCTTCCCCATCCTCGATACGGCGCTCGGACGCGTGGCACAGATCATCGTCGTCACCGAGCTACTACAGTCCGCCTCGCGCGGGGACCACCCCGAACTCGTTCCAGCGCTCACGGCCTTGGCCGCCGACCTGACCTGATCAGCACTGAGGAGTGCCAACTCCCCATGAAGGACACCCAAGGCCGCGTCCGCAACCTCAACCTCTACCGCCAGTACTTCGACCTCGTCGCCGCGGGCGACAAGACCGTCGAAGTACGCGTCAAGTACCTGCACCTCGCCGACCTCGCAGCGGGCGACACCATCCGCTTCCACATCAAGGGCGCCCACGAGACCTGTGAGGTCGTGGTCAAACGCGTAACCGAGTACGACAGTTTCGATGCCCTGCTCGACGGCGCGGGACCGGCGAGCCGAGGCGTTCGGCCAGCTCGATGGCGGCGGGGTGCGCGGTGTTCCACAGGGTGCTGAAGGGGATGCGGTTCAGCTGTCGCTCGGCCGTCTTGGCGAACTCGGGGCCGTAGGAGTAGCCGAGCTGGGCGCAGAACAGGGCGGACAGGCCGTCGATGTAGCGCTCCCGGCCGCGTCGTGGAGGTAGACGCCTTCGCCGCGTTCGGGCAGGAACACGTCCTGGCCGTTGCGCAGGTTGGCGTGCTGACCGAAGTGCAGGAGGAGGTGGTTGCGGGCTGCTGTCTGCAGCTGGGCAGCGTTGAGCGTGGTGGAGGGCATGCGGAATCTCTCCGAGGGGGTGGGCGGGCACACGTGGAGCGGGTGGTGGCGTCAGTCCTGGTCGGCGCGCGTCAGGTCGCGCACGGCCGAGTCCAGGTGCGCGTTGACGGCGTCCAGCAGGGCCTGTTCGTCCTCGCCCTGGAGCAGGGCGAGCAGCTGCTGGTGCTCGGCGACGAGCAGGTCCTGCTCCGGGTAGAAGTCCATGAGGCTGGCCAGGCAGATACGGGTCTCGGCGAGCAGGGTGGTGAACATCCTGCTGAGCCTCGGGCTCTCGGCGGCCTCGACGAGAGCGCTGTGGAAGGCCAGGTCCTGCTCGGCGATGAGACGGCTGTCGCCGCGGCCCGCCGAGGAACGCATCTCCTCCACCACGGTCGCGAGGCGGTCCAGGTGCGCCTGGGACTTGCTGCGGTGCAGCTGGGTGGCCGCCTCGCGTTCGATCGCACGCCGGGCCGTGTAGATGTCCTTGATGTCGGCGGCGTCCAGCTCGACGACGAACACGCCCCGGTTGGGGATGTTGGTCAGCAGCCCTTCTTGGACCAGTCGCTGGAGTGCTTCCCGCACGGGGCCGCGACTGACGCCCAGGCGGGTCGCCAGCTGCGGCTCGATCATCCTGCTGCCCGGTGCGAAGGCGCCGGCGACGATCTGCTCCCGCAGCCGGTCGGCGATGAGCGCGGGAGTGCTCCGCAGGTTGACGGGGGTGAGTTCGTCGAGTCCCGGCTGTGACACAGCTCCTGCCCCCTTTCGCGGCTCCCTCGAGACGGACCTGGCAGACATGACGGTACTCATCACGCGGACCGGTCCCGCACGGGAGTGGCGATGTACTTGTACTCCAGGAACTCCTCGATGCCCACACGTCCGCCTTCCCGGCCCAGGCCGGACTGCTTGACGCCGCCGAAGGGCGCGGCCGGGTTGGAGACCAGGCCGGTGTTCAGGCCGACCATGCCGACCTCCAGCCGCTCGCTGACGTCCAGGGCGCGGTCGAGGTCCTGGGTGAAGACGTAGCCGACGAGTCCCCAGTCGGTGTCGTTGGCCAGGCGCACGGCCTCGTCCTCGTCGTCGAAGGCGATGACCGGGGCCACGGGGCCGAAGATCTCGGTGGTCAGCATGTCGCTGTCGGGGCTGACCTGGGCCAGCACGGTCGGCGGGTAGAAGTGACCGGTGTCCTGCGGCGCGACACCGGCGGCGACGACCTTGGCGCCCTTGGCGACCGCGTCCTCGACGAGCGAGACGACCTTCTGCTTGCTGGCGGCGTCGATGAGGGGGCCGACCTGGACACCGTCGCGGGTGCCCGGACCCACGGTGAGGGCGGCCATGCGCGAGGCGAGGCGCTCGGCGAACTCGTCGGCGACGCTGCGGTGGACGAACAGGCGGTTGGCCGCCGTGCACGCCTCGCCCATGTTGCGCATCTTCGCCGTCATCGCGCCTTCGACGGCGACATCGAGGTCGGCGTCCTCGAAGACGATGAAGGGGGCGTTGCCGCCCAGCTCCATGGACGTGCGGATCACCGTGTCCGCGCACTGCGCGAGCAGCAGCCTGCCCACGGCGGTGGAGCCGGTGAAGGACAGCTTGCGGATACGGCCGCCACGCAGGGCCGGTTCGACCACTTCCTGGGCGCGGGTGGTGGTGACGACGTTGAGCACGCCGTCGGGCAGCCCGGCCTCTTGGAGGATGCGCGCCAGCGCGAGGCTGGACAGCGGCGTCTGGGGTGCCGGCTTGAGGATCATGGTGCAGCCAGCGGCCACCGCGGGCCCGATCTTGCGGGTGCCCATCGCCAGCGGGAAGTTCCACGGCGTGATCAGCATGCAGGGACCGACCGGCTGCCGCGTCACCATGATGCGGTTGCGCCCGTCGGGCGTGGTCGACATACCGCCGTCGATGCGGACGGCCTCCTCGGAGAACCAGCGGAAGAACTCGGCGGCGTACGCCACCTCACCGCGCGCCTCGGCGAGCGGCTTGCCCATCTCCAGGGTCATCAGCAGCGCCAGCTCGTCCGTGCGCTCCACGATCAGCTCGTAGGCACGGCGCAGGATCTCGCTGCGCGCCCGCGGCGCGGTCCGGGCCCAGGACTCCTGTGCGGCCACCGCGGCCTCGACCGCGCGGGCGCTGTCAGCGGCACCCGCGTCGGCGATCTCGCACAGCTGGGTCTCGGTGGCGGGGTTCTCCACGCCGAAGGTACGGCCGTCGGCTGCCGGGACCCACTGGCCCCCGATGAACAGCTGCCGGGGAACGTTCGCGATGACGTCCGTCTTCGTGTCTGCCATGTCGCTCTCCAAATTTCAGGAGCCGGAAGGGGATGAGGGGTCGTCCAGGAGCTGCGCCAGGTGGGTGGCGCCGGGGCGGTCGTCTCCGACGAGGTGCTCGATCTGCATCTGGCAGCTGAACCCGTCGGCCAGGACCGGCGTGCCGAGGTCGGCGGCCTCCAGCCGGGGACGCAGGGCCTGGTCGGCGACGGCCATCGACAGGTCGTAGTGATCGTGCTCGAAGCCGAAGTTGCCGGCCACGCCGCAGCAGCCGGTGGCCTCGGTGACCTTCTGGATGCCGAGGTCGCGCAACAGCTCCCGCTGCTGTCCGGCGCCGAAGACGGCGTACTGGTGGCAGTGGGTCTGCAGGACCACCTCGTCGGGCACGTGCTCGGGACGCCACCCTTCGGCCACGCGCTCGGCGAGTGCCCCGGTGAAGGTCCGCACCCGCGCGGCGACCCGGCGTGCCGCGTCGCTGTCCACCAGCTCCGGCAGGTCCTTGGCGAGGGCGGCGGCGCAGCTCGGTTCCGTGACCACGATCGGTCCCTCGGACGCGTCGAGCGCGGCGGCGGTGCGCTCCAGCACGCGGCGGGCGATGCCGAGCTGGCCGGTCGTGATCCAGGTCAGGCCGCAGCACACGTCGCCGCGGGCCTCGGTGGGCAGGTCGGCCTCGGCCAGGACCCGGGAGGCCGCTCCCGCCAGTTCGGGGCGGAACGCCTTGGTGAAGGAGTCCACCAGGAGTACGGCGGCGGCCGCCTCGGCCGGGGCCAGACCCTGCTGCCATGCGCGCCGCCCGTGGAACGCGGGCAGGCTCCGCTTCGTGGTGACCCCACCCAGGCGGGCGATCCAGGGGCCGAGACGGCTGCCCATCACCGCGTTGACCAGCTTCGGCATGCGCCCGGCGAGCGCCGTCCACATCGGCAGCCAGCCGAGCGAGTAGTGCGACAGCGGGCGCAGGCGCCCCTTGTAGTGGTGGTGCAGGAACTCGGACTTGTACGTCGCCATGTCGACGCCGACCGGGCAGTCGCTGGAGCACGCCTTGCACGACAGGCACAGGTCGAGCGCCTCGCGGGTCTCGCGGGAGCGCCAGCCGCCGGGCAGTGCGCCGCGCAGCATCTCCTGCAAGGTGCGGGCACGGCCGCGGGTGGAGTGCTGTTCGTCGCCGGTGGCCCGGTAGCTGGGGCACATGACCCCGCCGGTGTGGCTGCGGCAACGGCCCACGCCCACGCAGCGGTTGGCTGCCGCGGTGATGCCGTCCGGGTCCTCCAGCAGGGCGAACACCGTCGACGGGGTGGTGGTGCGGCCCGTGTTCAGGGCGAGGTCCGCGTCCAGGGGCCGAGGGTCGACGAGGATGCCCGGGTTGAGCAGGCCCTCGGGGTCCCAGGCGTGCTTGAAGGCGGCGAAGGCGTCCAGCATCGGCCGGTCGTACATCTCCGACAGCAGCTCACTGCGGGCCCGGCCGTCGCCGTGCTCGCCGGACAGGGTGCCTCCGTGCCGTACGACGAGGCGGGCGGCCTCGGTGAGGAAGGCCCGCATGACGGCGCGGCCGTCCTCGGTGTCGGGGCGGAAGTCGAGGCGTGCGTGGACGCAGCCCGCGCCGAAGTGGCCGTAGAGCACGCCGGTGAGCCGGTGCTCGGCCATGAGGGCGCGGAAGTCACGCAGATAGCCCGCCAGTTGGTCGGGGGCGACCGCCGCGTCCTCCCAGCCGGGCCACGACGCGCTGCCGTCGGTCAGGCGGGCGGCCAGGCCCGCGCCGTCCTCGCGGACCCGCCACAGGGAGGCCCGCTCGGCGCGGTCGGTGATCAGGCGGCCGGAGACCATCCGGCCCGCGGCCTTCAGCTCGTCCAGGAGGCGTTCGGCGTCCGCGGCGACCTGCTGCGGGTCCTCGCCGTCGAGGTCGACGTACAGCCAGGCCCGCCCTTCGGGCAGTCCGGTCACCGAGGCGGGGCCGCGGCGGTGGCGCATGGTGGCCACGATCGCCTCGTCCAGGCCCTCGACGGCGGCCGGGGAGAACTTCAGGATCAGCGGCACGTCCTCGGCCGCGTCCACGACATCGTCGTAGCCGAGTGCGATGAGCAGCGCGGCCGGCGGTTTCGGCAACAGGCGGACGCTCGCCGATACCACCGTGGCGCAGGTGCCCTCGGTGCCGGCGAGGGCGCGGACGACGTCGAAGCCGTTCTCGGGCAGCAGGTGCTGTAGCTGGTAGCCGGAGACCTGGCGCGGGATGCGGCCGAGGGTCAGGCGGATCGCTGCCAGGTTGGTGTCGACGATGCCGCGCAGGGCGGCCGTCAGTTCCGCCACCCGCTCCCGGCCCGCCTCGTCCACGGCGTGCAGTCCGTCGCGGTCGGCGACGGCGCGGGTGCCGTCGGCCAGGACCAGGTCGAGGGCGAGAAGGTGCTCGCCGGTGCGGCCGTAGCGCACGGAGTGGTTGCCGCACGCGTCGTTGCCGATCATGCCGCCGATGGTGCAGCGGCTGTGCGAGGACGGGTCGGGGCCGAAGACCAGCCCGTACGGGGCGGCGGCGTCCTGGAGGGCGTCCAGGACGATGCCTGCCTCGACGCGCGCCGTCTGTGCGGTCGCGTCGATGTCCAGGACGCGCCGCATGTGACGGGAGAGGTCCAGCACGAGGCCGGTGCCGACGGCGTTGCCGGCCATGCTGGTGCCCGCGCCTCGGGAGGTGACCGGCACGCCGAGCCGGTGGCAGACCCGGTGCGCGCCGGCGACCTCGTCGGCGTCGGCGGGGAACGCCACGGCCAGCGGCGGCACCCGGTAGTTGGACGCGTCGTAGGCGTACTGGGCGCGCCGCCCGCCGGAGGTGTCGACCCTCAGGGACGGCACCTCTCGGCGCAGGGCCTCCAGCAGGACCTCAGGGGAGGGGGCGGTGCTGGTCATGACGTTGCGGCCGTGCCCTTGTCGACGGCCGTCCGCCAGGCGGTCAGTCCCTCGTCGACGGCGGTCTCGTCGATGACCAGCGCCGGGATCATGCGCACGACGTTGTTCCACGGGCCGCACAGCAACAGCAGCAGCCCCTCCTCGGCGGCGGCCTGCTGCACCCGGGCGGCGGTGGCCGGGTCCGGGTCGCCGTCGGCGGTGACGAACTCGTTGGCGAGCATCAGGCCGAGGCCGCGGACGTCGGCGATGCCCGGCGTCGTACGGGCGACCTCCTCCAGGCCGGCGCGCAGCCGCTGCCCCACGACGTCGGCGTTCTCCACCAGCTTCTCGTCGCGGATCACGTCGAGGGTGGCGACGGCGGCCGCGCACGCGACGGCGTTGCCGCCATAGGTGCCGCCCTGGGAGCCGGGGTACGCCTTGCTCATCAGCTCTCGGGAGGCGGCGATACCGGACAGCGGGAAGCCGCTGGCCAGTCCCTTGGCGATGGTGATGATGTCGGGACGGACGTCCTCGGCGTGGTCGTGGCCCCAGAAGCGGCCGGTGCGGCCGAAACCGGTCTGGATCTCGTCCAGCACGAGCACGATGCCGTGACGGTCGGCGCGCTCGCGCAGCCCGCGCAGGAAGGCGGGGTCGGCCGGGATGTAGCCGCCCTCGCCGAGCACGGGCTCGACCACGAAGGCCGCCGTCTCCTGCGGGGCGGTGACGGTCTGGAGGAGGTAGTCGAGCTCGCTGAGCGCGAAGCGCGTCGCGGTCTCCTGGTCCCAGCCGTAGCGGAAGGCCGTAGGGAACGGCGCTACGGCGACGCCTCCCATCAGCGGGGAGAAACCGGTGCGGAAGCGGGTGCCCGACGTGGTCATCGAGGCGGCCGCGACGGTACGGCCGTGGAAGCCGCCGTGGAAGACGACGATGTTCGGGCGGCCGGTGGCCTGCCGGGCCAGCCGCAGCGCCGCCTCGACCGCCTCGCTGCCGGAGTTGGAGAAGAACAGGCTGTCCAGGCCGGCGGGCAGCACGTCCCCGAGCCGCTCGACGAGCTGCTGCAATGGCTGGTGCATCACGGTCGTGTACTGGCCGTGGATGAGCTTGCCGATCTGCTCCTGCGCGGCGGCGACCACGCGCGGGTGGCAGTGGCCGGTGCTGGTGACGCCGATGCCGGCGGTGAAGTCCAGGTAGCGGCGGCCGTCGGTGCCGTAGATGTGGACGCCCTCGCCGCGTTCGACGGTGACGGGGGTGGCTTGGCGCAGGTGCGGGGACAGGCTGGTCATGCGCGGACTCCTTGGACGGGGTGGGCTGCGGGACGTGCCGGGCACCGGGGACACGCGGAACGGCGCCCGGCACGGATCGGGGCCAGGGTTCAGCCGTTGAACTTCTGGTGGACCTCGTTGACGGTGGCCGCCAGGTCGGTCAGGTCGTGGCGCACCGCGTGCGCGATCGAGGGGTCGTCGCTCTCGTTCAGCCGGTTGATCCACACGCGGGTGATGTCGAGCTCGCTCGCCGGGACCATGTCGTGGAAGTAGCTCTGCGCCACGTGCACCCAGCGGTCGCGGGTGACACCGAGGGACTTCTCGAAGTACTGGAAGTGGTTGTGGGCCGGCTTGTAGGCGCCGGAGTCCTCGGCGGTGACGATCGCGTCGAACTGGATCTGCAGACGGCGCTGGGTCTCGCCGATGAGGACGCGGTCGCAGTTGGTGAGCAGGGCGAGGTTCCAGCCGGCCTCCTGCAGCTCGCGCAGGGCCTGCCGCGTGTCGGGGAAGACCCGCCAGAACGGGAAGCCGGCCGTCACGGCGCGGAAGTCCTCCTCCACCAGGTCGAGCTTCGCCTCGGCGGCCGTGCGCTTCAGGGCCTCCGCCAGGACGTCGCTGTAGTACATGCCGGGGTGCTCGCGCTGCACCTGCGGCTCATGGCGGTTGTAGACGTCCAGCAGCTCCCAGCCCTTGCCGGGCGCGACCAGCTCGATACCGGTGGCGATGCCGTGGCGCCAGTCCACGAGGGTGCCGAAACAGTCGAAGGTGACCCAACGCTTCTCGCTCATTGATCTTTCTCCGGGTTCTCAGTGGTGCGGGGTTCTCAGCGGGGTTTCTCAGAGGGGGCGGGCGGTGTCCCCGGGATGAACCGCGAGCACCGGCAGTGCCAACAGTCGGATCGTCTACGATTCCGCGCGGCGCGTCTTTCGACAGCGGTCCAGAAAACGCGGCGCCTTCTTTCAACAGATGCACATGGTTCGCCGTCGCACGGGCGCTCTACGGTCCTCGGCACCAGCGGCACCTCGCGAAGCCGCCCTTCCCCTTCCCTTCCTTCTCCCCGTCCCGAACCTGTCGGAGACCCGCGATGCCGCCCCCTGCCCGCTCCTGCGAAACCGTCGCAGTCGGCGCCTCTCCCTCCCCGCCCTCACGGCAGCGCCCGCCCACCGGCCGCGCTGCCGCCGCCACCGCCGGTGGTGCCGTCATCTGGGGCACCCTCGGACCGGTGGCGGCCCTCTTCCCGGCCGGACACCTGCTGCACATGGCGGAGCTGCGCCTGCTCATCGGCACCGCGGCTCTGCACCTCCTGGCCCGACGACGACGCTCACCTCATGTGCGCTGGCAGCGACGGGAGTTGATGGCTGTCGCCCTCGGCTCCATGGCCGTGTCCGGCTTCTCCGTGTGCTACTTCCATGCCGTCGAACTGTCGGGTGTGGCCACCAGCACGGTGATCGCCATCGGAGGCGCCCCGATCCTGGCGGGCCTCACCGCCCG
Organism: Streptomyces sp. NPDC005202; assembly: GCF_040608235.1. Classification (NCBI taxonomy): domain Bacteria; kingdom Bacillati; phylum Actinomycetota; class Actinomycetes; order Kitasatosporales; family Streptomycetaceae; genus Streptomyces; species Streptomyces sp. NPDC005202. The sequence goes on from NZ_JBEXHW010000024.1 coordinate 14,607, forward strand.
GTTCGTGACGCGGCGGCCCGTCAGCCGCACCTGGGCCGTGGCCACCGCCGTGGCCGTCACCGGCATCGCCCTGGTGTCGCTGCCCGGCGGCGCCCTCGCCTTCAGCCTGCCCGGCACCGCACTCGCGGCACTGGCGGCCGCCCTGTACGCCGCGCAGGCCGACACCATCCAGGCCGTCGCCCGCCGGCACGGACCCGCCACCGCGGTGGCGGCCATCTTCGGCGGCGCGACGCTCGCCCTCACGCCCTGGCTGCCCGGCGCCGTGCCCTGGGCGGCCGCCGACCTCGGGCGCCTGGCCGGCGTGGTCTACCTCGGCGTGTTCACCACCGCCGTCGCCTACGCCCTGTTCGCCCACGGTGTCACCCGCCTCGGCGCACCGACCGCGGTCACCATCTCCCTGCTGGAGCCGGCCACCGCCGCCGTCCTGGCCGCCGTATGGCTGCACCAGGACCTTTCCGCCGTGCGCTGGGCCGGCATCGTCCTCGTCCTCGGCGGTCTCGCCCTAATGATGCGCCCGCAGCGGACCGGACGCCCTTCCGTCTGATCACCCTGGGGCTCCGCCCCGGGCACCCGTCGGACCCATCCCTGAAAGGGACCATTCGTGCAGCAACTCCAGCCCGGCCTCAAAGGCCGCCATCTGAGCATGATCGCCATCGGGGGAGTCATCGGCGCCGGCCTGTTCGTCGGCTCGGGGGCCGGCATACGAGCCACCGGCCCCGCCATCCTCCTCTCCTACGCCCTCGCCGGGTTCCTGGTCGTCCTGGTGATGCGCATGCTCGGCGAGATGTCCGCGGCCTCGCCGTCGACCGGTTCCTTCTCCTCGTACGCCGACCGGGCCATGGGCCGCTGGGCTGGCTTCACCATCGGCTGGCTGTACTGGTGGTTCTGGGTGGTGGTGCTCGCCGTCGAGGCGACCGCGGGCGCCTCGATCGTGCACAACTGGATCCCCGCCCTGCCCGCCTGGCTGGTCGCCCTGGTGGTGATGGCCGTACTGACCGCCACCAATCTGTACTCGGTCGGCTCCTACGGCGAGTTCGAGTTCTGGTTCTCGGCCATCAAGGTGGGCGCCATCGTGGTCTTCATCGCCCTGGGCGGCCTGGCCGTCTTCGGCCTGCTGCCCGGCACCGAGGCGGTCGGCATGGCCAATCTCACCGGACGCGGCGGCTTCTTCCCGCACGGGGGCGGAGCGGTCGTCACCGGCATGCTGACCGTCGTCTTCGCCTTCATGGGCAGCGAGATCGTCACCATCGCCGCCGCCGAGTCCAAGGACCCCGGCCGAGCCGTCGCCAAGGCCATCGCCAGCGTCATCTGGCGCATCCTGGTGTTCTACCTGGGCTCGATCGCCGTCGTCGTCACCCTCCTCCCCTGGGACAGCAGCAAGACCGGAACCAGTCCGTACGTCGCCGTCCTGGAGCACATCGGCATTCCGGGCGCCGCTCCCGTCATGGACTTCATCGTGCTGACCGCGGTGCTGTCCTGTCTCAACTCCGGTATCTACACCGCCTCCCGGATGGCCTTCTCCCTCGCCGAGCGCGGCGACGCGCCCCGCTCGTGGACGCGGGTGACCTCCCGCGGCGTCCCGCGCCGGGCGATCTGGGCCTCCGTCGCCTTCGGTTTCCTCGCCGTCGGCCTCAACTACTACTCCCCCGACCTCGCCTTCACGTTCCTGCTCAACTCCTCCGGCGCGGTGGCCCTGTTCGTCTGGCTCGTGGTCGCCGTGTCACAGCTGCGACTGCGCCGTCGCTTCGAACGTGAGGCGCCCGAGCGGCTGGTGCTGCGCATGTGGGGCTTCCCCGTCCTGACGTGGGTCGCCATCGTCGGCATCCTGGCCGTCCTGGTCACCATGCTGTTCGACACGTCCGCGCGGCCCCAGCTGCTGTGGTCGGTCGGCGTCGCGCTGGTGGTGCTGCTGTGCGCGTGGGCCCGGCAGAAGCGGCACGCAGTACCTGCTTCCACGCTCGCGCAGCCGGCCGACCCGCAGGAGGAGCCGGTCCACTGACCGGCAGGCGCTCCACCGCACTCAACGCGCAGGAGGACCAGACAGTGCAGCTTTCCCCCGATCTCACCTCCCGGCGTACCGCAGTGGGTCTTCTCGCTGGTGCTGATGACCCTGCTCACCGCGTCGAACCTCGTCTCGACCCGCTCCTTCGGCGAGACCGAGTTCTGGCTGTCGTCCATCAAGGTCGTCACGATCGTCGTCTTCCTGGTCACCGGCACCCTCTTCGCGCTGGGCCTGTGGCCAGGAGCCACCCTGTCGGTCGGCAACGTCGCCCTGGACGGATTCGCCCCCCACGGCATCTCGTCCGTCCTGCACGGCATCGTGCTGGTGATCTTCGCCTACGTCGGCACGGAGATCGTCACCATCGCCGCGGCGGAGTCCGCCGACCCGGTGAAGTCGATGGTCAAGGCGACGTCCGCCACCGTATGGCGCGTGATCACCTTCTACGTCGGCTCGGTGACCCTGCTCGTGATGATCACGCCGTGGGACCAGGTCCCGACCCAGACCAGCCCTTACGCCGCCGCCTTCGGCAAGCTGGGGATCCCGGCTGCGGCGACCATCATCAACGTGGCCGTCCTCACCACGGTGCTGTCGGTCCTCAACTCCGGGCTGTACACCGCTTCCCGGATGCTCTTCGCTCTCCAGCGCAACAGGTGGGCGCCCCGCTGGGTCGCCGACCGGGGCCGTAAGGGCACCCCCTGGAAGGCCATCCTGACCTGCACCTCCGCCGGTTACGTCGCCGTCGCCATGAGCTATGTCGCCCCGGACACCATCTTCGACTTCATCATCAACTCGGCGGGTGCGGTGGGCCTGTTCGTCTACGCGATCATCGCCGGGTCGCAGCTGAGGATGCGCCGGAAGCTGAAGGCGGAGGCCCCCGAGCGGCTCAAGCTGCGGATGTGGCGCTACCCGTATCTGAGCTGGGTCACCCTCGCGGCCATCGTGGGAGTGGTGAGCTCTATGCTCCTGGTCCAAGACGCCCGCTCCCAGCTGTACCTGAGCGTGCTGAGCCTGGCGGCCATCCTCGCGACGTACCTGATCGTGCGATACCGGCAGAAGGCCGCCACCGGTCGCTATCAGGCACGACCGACCGCCCGCCCTGCGAAGGGGGCGGGCGGTCAGTCGTCTGTCAGCGCCGTGACCGCGCTGTCCAGGTGCGCCCGCATCCGCTCCCGCGCCACAGCGGCGTCCCCCGCCTCCAGGGCGTCCAGGAGCTGATCGTGCTCGTCAATCAGGTCGGCGCGGCATGGGTAATGGGCCTCCAACTGGACCAGGCACATCCGTGCCTCCTCTAGCAGACCGTGGAAGAGCCGGCCCAGCCGCGCGCTGCCCGCGGCCTCGACCAGCGCCGCATGAAAGGCGAGATCGGCCTCGGTCACCTCGCTCCAGGGGGCATCGTCGGGCAGATCCCGCATACGGTCCATCGCCTGCCGCACCGGCTTCAGGCGTGCCGGTGTCCGCTCGCCGGCGCACAGATGGCCGACCACGTGCAGCTCGACGGCTTCCCGCGCGAAGTACACGTCGCGCATGTCCGCGCGGCTCAGCTCCGGCACCACGGCCGAGCGGCCGGTGTCGCGGCGCAGGACCCCGCGCTCCACCAGATGCTGCACCGCCGTGCGCACGGTGGGACGGGCCACCTTGAATCGCTCGGCCAGCTCCACCTCCGGCAGCTTCGAGCCCGGCGGCAGGTCGCCGTTGAGGATCTGCCTACGCAGTTCCTCGGTCAGTGCCTGCACGGCGGTGACGCGTTGCAGCACGGCGCATCCCCTCACTCATGCCTTCGGAGAAGGGATTGTCACACAGTCATCCAGTACAGCCCCCGCTCGGTGTGGACCGGGGACATGCGTGATGCGCCCCGGGCGGGACAGCATGCCGGGGCGCATCGGGCGACCGCGGGTCAGGGCGAGGCCGGGCTGTCCACCGGGGCGGCCGCACAGTCCGGGTCCGTGGTGCGGGTCCGGCGCTCCGGGCTGAGGTCCTCGAGCGTGCGCCCCTTGGTGGCGAGCCCCAGCGAAAGGACGGTCAACGCACCCGCCAGCAGGACGACCGACGTGACGCCGAAGACGGCGTTCAGGCCGCCCTGCGCCGCCGCGGCGGTGAAGGCGAACGGGGCGATGATGCCGCCGATACGGCCAAAGGCGGAGGCGGTCCCCTGCCCGGTGGCGCGAATCTCGGTGGGGTAGGTCTCGGGCGTGTACGTGTAGAGCAGGGCGTAGACGCCGTTCATGAACAGCGACAGCGCGGCGCCGAAACCGATGATCGCGCCGCTGGAGTCGGACAGCGCCATGCCGAGGGCGGACAGCGTCGCTCCGGACAGGTACAGGGCGATGGACCGCTTGCGGTCGAGGTACTCGGACAGGAACGCGGCGCTGAAGTAGCCGGGGATCTGGGCCAGGTAGATGTACAGCACGAAGCTGAACGACTTCACGACCGTCATGCCGCTGTCCGCCAGCAGCTTGGGCATCATCGTGAAGAAGCCGTAGTAGGCGAAGGTGAGGCAGAACCACATCACCCAGGCCACGAAGGTCCGCTTGGCGTAGGGGCCGCTCCACAGCACGGCGAGCTTCTTCCCCATGGAGGCATGGGCGAGGTGACCGGTGGCCGACACCGAGTCCGGCTCCGCGGGAACGGGCGGCAGGGCCGCACCGGTCTCCTTGCGCACCGCCTCCTCCAGCGCGCCGACCACCTGCTCCGCCTCCTCCACACGGCCCTTGCACAGCAGGTAGCGCGGGGATTCCGGCATGGACCGCCGCCACCAGATGACCACCAGGATGGGCACGGCCAGGATGAGCTGGGCGTACCGCCACCCGTCGTCGAACGGTGAGATCACGTACCGGCCGATCAGCGCGGACACGACGTACCCGAAGGAGAAGAAGCCGGCGACCGCGCCGATGAACCGGCCACGGTGGCGACCGGGCACGAACTCCGACAGGTAGGGAGCGATGATCGCGCTCTCCGCCCCGATACCGGCGCCGGCCAGCACCCGGAAGGTGAACAGAACCCAGTAGTTGGGGCTGAACGCGGCGACCAGCGTCATGCCCGTGTACACGATGAGTGAGCCGAGCATCACCTTCTTCCGGCCCAGCTTGTCACCCAGCGTGCCTGCGGTGAGGGCCCCGAACAAGAACCCGATGAGCAGCGCGCTGGCCAGCAGGGAGATCTGGCCGGCGCTCAGGGCCCACTGCTGGGCGACCACCGGCAGGATGAAGGCGATGATCGCCGCGTCGGCACCGTCGAAGGTGTAGCCGAGACCACCGATGATCAGGAGTCTGCGATGGATGCGGCTCAGAGGCAGACGTTCGAGCCGTGCGATGTGGTTCATGTCGGTCCTCGGGATCGGGGGCGCTGGGGCTGTGGGCCGGGCCCGAACGAAGAGGGAGGGAGGAGCCAGAAGCGGTGAACGCCGCTGGTGGGAAGGACCGTAGAAGCCCTGGAAGACCGGAAACATGTGCACCGGTTCCGAGTTCGCCCGCGTCCCTTTGGGCATCGGACGAAAAACTCCCGGTTGCCTGCGCGCTACGTCCAGGCCGCGTCGCGCTGAACCGGTCCCGGGACCGCCAGCCAGGCGGTGCTGCACCAGCCGAGCTCCGTGCTCTCGGCTTCCCAACGCTCCGCCAGCACGTCCACCATCAGCAGCCCACGGCCGTGCTCGTCGTCCGCCAGGGCGGGCTCTTCCGAGGCCGGACCTCACCGGAATCACGGACGGACAGCGTGAGGCACCGGTCTGACACCGACATCAGCACATAGAGCTCGCTACGACCATGCACCACGGCGTTGGCCGTGAACTCGCCCAGGACGGCCATCGCCGCATCGCGCGTGTCGTCCGACAGCGGCCACCTGCCGAGCGCCGACCGGGCGAACGAGCGGACCGAGCCGAGCCACCTCGCCTCGGCCGGGAAGGCCGCGAGGGCGGCGTCCTGCAACAGGACGCCGCCCTCGGGCTGGGAGGTGCGGGTGCGCGCGCTCGCGCCGGGACGGGTCGATCCGCGTGCCGGGGCGGCATCATTGCGGTGGTCATGGCACAACAACTTCCGGTTCCAGCGCCGGCCGCCGGGCCTGCGGGGACGAGACGGATGAGACGGACGAGGCAGAGGACAGGCCGACCCGATCGACCACCACCTGGCCGTCCTTGACCACGAGGTGGATACGACCGCTGTCCTGGAGGACCGAGATGTCGTCGAGGGGATCCCCGTCGACAACGACCAGATCGGCGATCTTCCCCGGAGCGAGCGTGCCGAGGTCGTCGGCGAGCCCCAGCAGCTCGGCGTTGGTGCGCGTCGCGGCCACGACCGCGTCCATCGGCCCCAGCACGGATGCCTTCAGCTGCAACTCCAGTGCTTTGAAGGGCTGGTGCGCGCCGAGGACGTCGGAGCCGGAGCCGATGCGTACGCCCTTGTCGCGCAGGATGCGCAGGGCCTCGTACGCCCGCTCCAGCACATGGGCGGCCTGGGCGGCGCTGTCGGCCGTAAGACCCTGCTCCTGCCCGTCACGGACCAGCAGGTCGAACGTGGCGATGGTGGGAACGGCGAAGGTGCCGGCCGCGGCCATCGCCTCGGCGGCCTCCTCGTCGACCAGGTTGGCGTGCTCGATGCTGCGCACGCCGGCCGCGACACAGGTCCGGATCGACTCGGGGGTGTAGCCGTGCGCCATGACGTAGGTGTGCCGGGCCCGCGCCTCATGGACGATGGCCGCGATCTCCTCGGCGGTGAACTGCGTGTGGGTCACGTGGTCGGTCGGGGACGTGCAGCCGCCCCCGGCCATGATCTTGATCTGGTCCGCTCCACGACGCAGCACCTCGCGGGCACCCCACTGGCACTGCGCGACGCCGTCAACGACCACGCCGGGGTGGTACAGGCCGTCGCTGCGCCGCTGCCGGTCCTGCTCCTCGGCCGGGCGGAAATCGCTGTGCCCACCGGTCTGGCTCAGGGGGCCGGTCGCAAGGAACATCCGGGGGCCGGGGACAAGCCCTGCCTCCACCGCCTGCTTGAACCCGTAGTCCGTGAACCCGGCGTCCCGCACGGTGGTGAAGCCGGCGGCCAGGGTCTGGCGCATGTTGGCGAAGGTCTTCGCGGCCAGGACGGGGCGGGAGACGGTGTCCACCAGGTTGAGCATCTCGGTCGCCGCGAGGTGGGTGTGGGCGTCGATCAGGCCCGGCAGGACGGTACGGCCGTCGGCGTCGATGACCTGGTTACGGCCGGTGTCGACAGCGGACCGGCCCATGCCCGTGATGCGCCGGCCTTCGACACGGATCCACCCTGTCTCGACGGGGTCGGCCCCGCTGCCGTCGATGATCCGGGCATTGACCAGGTAGAACGTGTCCACGTCGGGCTCCTTCGCGGGTGTACCAGCAGGCTGCTGCTCACGCTAGGAACCGCGTACGAGCCGAACCATGGACAACCGTTGCGAGGAACGCCCCCCGCCGTACGGCAATCGTTCAGAGGCCGCGTGGCCGCCCGGCCAGCGGCTCAGTCGGCCTTCGACTCGATCAACCGCAGCAGCTTGATCCCCAGGTGCAGGGCGAGCCGGTCCAGCCCGTCGCTCAGATCCATCCCGCACAGGGCGGCCGCCTTCTCCAGGCGGTAGTACACCGTGCCCCGGTGCACATGCAGACGCGCCGCGGTGGCCTGGTTGTCGCAGCCGGAGTCGAGATAGGTCTCGAGGGTGTCGATGAGACCCGCGTGGGAGGGCTGCCCCTCCATGAGCAAGGCCACCCGCGGGTCCATCAGATCCCGCAGCAGATGCTCGGGCGTACCGATCAGCACACGCAGTGCGCCGAGCCGGTCCCAGGAGCACACCGGCCCCGTCTCCGGCCAGACCGTTGCCGCCCGTGCGGCCAGCTGGGCGTGCTCGTACGACAGGTGGGCGTCGTGCAGGTCGGGCTGGGCGTCACCGATGCCGACGATCAGCTCGGGGAGGTCGTGTTCACCGGCGAGCAGATGATCGGCGATGCGCTGCGCATACGCGGGCTCCGCGGTCGGCGGCACGGCTGCCAGGATCACGGCGCCCTGAGCGTCGAGGCAGCGGAGGGCGCCCCGGGGCAGGGCCCCGTGGTCCCGCCACAGCCAGTGCTCCAGAGCGTCCGTGCCGGACGCCGCTCCACCCAGGGGCCGCAGGAACAGGACGGTGACCGGCCAGCCGACGGGAAAACGCCCCTGCTCGCTGAGGCGCGCGGCAGCCTTGCCCCGTACGGCCGCCGACCCCCGTACGAGATCAGCGAGCAGGTCGGCGTCGCTGTGCCGGGCCTGCTGGTCCAGATACAGCACGCGCCCCACCTCCTGGGCGGCGTCGACGACGGTGCTCAGGCGTGTCTCGTCCAGCTCGTGACGGACGTCGAGGAGGCAGATGTACCCGCAGGTGGTCGAGGCCCAGCGGGCGGGGACCACGACGCGGCTGGCCAGCCCGCGCTCCGGGTCGGCCGGGATGCGCACCGGGCCGGTCGCCGTGTCGATGCCGTAGCGCCCGAACCACTCCCGCACCCACTCGGGGGTCGACCGCAGCAGCAGCGCCTGCCGGCGCACGGAGTCGATCTCGGTGTCGTCGTGGGGCCCGAAGACGAGGGAGTTCAGCCGGGTGTCGGTGAGCGACGTCGGCACGCCGACCTCGGCAGAAATGTCGTTGATGACGTCCTGCAACTCCTGCAACACCGCGGCCTCCCACAACGTCCCGAGAGCGAGGCAGAACGGCGTCTGCGCATCCCACTGCTAGGAACATACTGTCAGACAGACAGACACTCCAGGATGCCAAGGGGCACCTGTCCGTCCGACCGAGCGAGAGTTGGGCAAGTCGCAATGCCACTGGCGGGAGTCTCATCGACAGATGCCGCGCGTAAGAAGCCCCTCCACGAACCTACGCAGATCTGCAGGTCGTCGGTGAAACCCGAGGGGACTCCATCGTGATCCTCCCAGCCACAGACTGGGGCTGGGCCCCGAGCAGTGCACATGGGAGGCCCGGCGGATGGACCTCCTCGGTCGCCTAAGGGGTTGGGAGCCGCGTTTTCGCCTCCTGTTCCCACCTGATCTCGCCCACTACACCGACCAGATCGGTGCCCGTTACATGGCGCATCTGCTCCCGGTGGTGCTGCGGGAGCTGAACGACACGAAGCGCGCCGGGCGGAACGAACCCCGGCGCGAGGCGTCAAGAAGGTCGATCGGCGATTGAAGAGGCTACGCGGGCGAGGCCGAATGACTAACGCCGCCCGGTCATTGAGCGGACGTTCTCAAGTAGGGCGAAGAGCATGAACGGAGGCTCGGTGAAGACGGTCCTGGTGGTCTCGAGATACGTTGCCGAGTTCTTCCCGTTCACTCCTTCGCCGACGCGGACAAGCTCCTTCCGACGCTCCTCCCAGGCCGGCCACTGCTGGTTGAGGTTGATCACAGCGGGGTTTCCCTCCTCGGCCCGCCTCCTGTCTTCGCCCCGGCTGGCCGCGCCAGGCGGCGCGCTGCGTGCATGCGGGCCGAGGAGGGAAACCCCGCTGTGGTTGGGGCGGCCGGCTCCACCGCGCCCGGGCCGGTTCCAGGCTTTCCGTTTGACAGGAGGATGCCTGAAGTTTCCGCTTGTTAGGAGGGTGCCGACGCGAGGGTCGCGCTCGTGCGATGAAAATCGAAGGAGGCCGTCGTGCAAACGGATCCGTCCAACTCGCCTTCCCCGCATGGGGAGGGTGGTTCGGTCGTCGCACTGTGGCGCTATCCAGTGAAGTCGATGCTGGGGGAGGAGTTGAACGCCTCCGAGGTCACGGAGCGCGGGCTCGTCGGGGATCGGCGATTTGCCATTGTCGACGCAGTGACGGGAAAGGTCGCGGGCGCGAAGAATCCACGTAAGTGGGGCAACTTCTTCGATTTTCGCGCTGCCTATGTCGAGCCTCCGCAGGCGGGATCGAAGCTACCTGCCGTCCGCCTAACCCTGCCCAATGGGACTGCCGTAACGAGCAACCAGCCTCACCTAGCACAGATCCTCTCCAAAGCGCTCGGCCGGGAGGTCACGCTTGCGAAGACGCGAGGCGAGGGAGAGTTGTCGGGCGCGACGGCCGAGGAGTATTGGCCGGATATGGAGGGTCTCGACCACAGGGACACCGTGACCGAGTGGGAACTGCCAGCGGGGACGTTTTTCGATATCGCCGTCGTGCACTTGGTCACGACGGCGACGATCGAGCGGCTGCGCCTGCTGTATCCCGAGGGACGCTTCGAGGTTCGGCGGTTTCGGCCGAACATTGTCGTGGCAACCGGCCCGGACGAGCAGGGCTTCGTGGAGAACGACTGGATCGGTCACACGGTGGCGATCGGCGACGAGGTCCGCTTGCAGATCACTGGCCCCTGCTCTCGCTGCGTCATGATCACGCTGCCGCAGGGGGACCTACCGCGGGACGCTGGCATCCTGCGGACGGCAGCGCAGCACAATCAGGTGAATGTGGGGGTCTATGCCGACGTGATCGCGGGCGGCACAATCCGGCGCGGCGATCCCGTCACGCTCGCGTGATTGGACGCGAGTCACCGCGAATCTGGAGGAAGCGAACGTGGAAATGCATCCAACTTCGCTCTACGAGCGACTCGGCGGTATCTACAACATCGCCACCGTCGTCGACGATTTCATCGATCGGATCATGGTTGACGACCGGCTGAACGCGAATCCTCGCGTCGACGAGGCGCACCACCGCGTGTTGCCGCCGGGATTCAAATACCTGGTGACGGAAATGGTCGGCGAAGCAACCGGGGGACCGCAGCGATACACGGGTCGCACGATGAAAGACTCCCATCGCGACATGCTGATTACCGGGGACGAGTGGGAGGCCTTCATCGACGACTTCAACCAGACGCTCGAAAAGTTCAAGGTACCGCAGCAGGAACGGTCGGAGTTGCTCGTCATCGTCGAGAGCACCCGAGACTCCATCGTTGTTGGACCGGCGTCCTGAGCCAGAGGAAGCGCCGGCCTCCGGAGGCGTTGCAGCACAGCAGGAAAGTACAGCAACCGCCCCCACCGCAGTCGACTACGGAAACCCAAAGACCACGGCGGACCAGCGCAGAAGACATCAGCGACCTTTCCGCCGGTAGTTCGGGACGAAGAGGTCGTGCCAGATGCGTGCCAGATCGCGCGGGGAACCACGGGGAGTACCGGGCATCAGGTCGGCGGACGCTTGGGCGCCTACATCGTTCCGTCGCAGGTCAGCAGGGCCACCAGTCCTAGATCACCCAAGCTTCCCAAGCTGAGAGCGCGAGTTCGATTCTCGTCACCCGCTCCATGACAAACCCCCAGGTCAGAGGCCCGGGGGTTCTTTGTTGTCTAGACCGGTGGGCGGCCCGCGCACCACAACCGCACCATAAGGCTCGGTTAGCTGCCGGTGGGCTTCTCCTTGTGGTGCGCGCGATCGTGGTTGTGGTGCTTCGCACGCTCGGCGCGGACCATGCTGTCGAGCCCGGCCGCTACGTCGCGCTGCCGCTCCTCGTCGGAGTGTTGGTAGATCAGCGCGGCCTTCTCGGAGGACTGGCCGGCGCGGACCATCGTGTCCTTGAGGGTGGCGCCCGAACGGGTCGAGAGCGTGTGTCCGGTGTGACGAAGGTCGTAGAAGCGGAAGCCGTCCGGGAGGCCGACGGCAGCGCGGGCACGCCGCCACTTCCGGCCGAAGGAGGTACGCCGGAAGGGAGCGCCCTTCTCGCCGACGAAGAGCAGGCCGTCAGGCCCCTTCTCGGCGAATCAGGCGAGATGTTGCTTCACCTCCTTGTGGTGAAAGGCCGGGAGGACGACGACGCGGGCGCCCGCATCGGACTTGGTGGGACCCGGGGCCCGCTTGCCATTGGTGCGCTCCGGCTCGGCGACGCGGACACGGATCACGAGGTTGTCGAGGTCGACGTCCCGGCGGCGAAGGCCGGCCAGCTCAGCCGCCCAGGCCCGCGAGCTGCCGGGCGAGGCCGGGCATGGCGCCGAGGGCGGCCAGTGTGCTCAGTTCCGCCAGCGGGGGCGGGGTTTGGTGCGTAGGGATGGGAGTCCCTTTCGGCTGTCTCGGTGGTTGGGAGGGACGGCCCGGGACGGCGGGATGCTTGGCGGTGTTGCGCCGCCCCGGTGGCCGGTCAGCGCCTGTTGGCGTTGCTGACGAGGGAGCGCAGGACCACGGCGGCGATGGCGACGGACACGGCCGAGACGGCGACCGCCGCCAGGAACGCGGTGAGGACGACGCCGACGACGACCACGGCGGCGACCGCCGCCAGGAACGCGGTGAGGACGACGCCGACGACGACCACGGCGGCGACCGCGCCCACGTAGGGGGCGGGCGGCCGGCGGACGGCACCGGAGCCTGGCCCTGGTGGTGCGTGGTGACGGTCGTCGGCAGGTACGGAGCGTCGGGCAGCTGAGGGCGGAACAACACGGCGGGTCTCCTTGTCACTTGTGGGTGCCGTTGACGACGTCGACTCCGGAGCGGGTGCCGGACTCGATGGCGGGGGCGAGGAAGGTGTGCGAGAGCCAGAAGCCGAACAGGGCGATCACGACGGCGACCCAGAGGCGGATGCCGAGGAACTTGATCGCGGCCCAGGCGATGACGCCCAGAACGAAGACGAGCGGCAGCGTGACGGTCACGGGGTCTCCTCAGCGGACGCGGCAGCGGTGAGTGCGGGCGGCCAGCTCGGCGGCGGCGCGGCTGTCGTAGTCGGTCGAGAAGCCGCAGCGCGGAGCCGTGCAGGCGGCGGTGTGCTTCTCGCGGCCCCGGCTGTCGTAGTACGTGCCGACCTGGACGGGGCCGATGCCGACGGCCCGGCGGAAGCGGGGGTTGGCGGGCATCAGGGCAGCTCCTTCGCATCGTTGCGGTTCTCGCCGGTGAATCCGGCGACGTGGTCGAGCAGCCACCGCCGGATCTCGTCGCCCTCGTCGATGTCGGCGGCGAGGATCACGGGTTCGGCGATGAGCACGGCTTCGGTGAAGCGGTTCTTCCGGGTCAGCTCGGCGGCGCGCTTCAGCGCGCGGAGCGTGGACGGGCGCACGGGGGAAAGTCCTCCGGGGTCAGGTGAGTCGGGTGGCGATGGCTTCGGCGAGCGGCATCGGGACGCCGAGCCGGGCGCGAAGCGTCGGGGTGTCGATGGGCGTTCCGGTCCGGGCGCGGTGTTCGTCGGCGACCTTGCGGGCGTGAGCGACGAGGGCGGGCGGGACGGAGTTGTCGACGGCGGAGCCGGTTCCGGTACCGGTTCTGCGGTGGGCTGTTCAGGTACCGCAGCCGCCGCCGCTTCGGGTTCCGGTGACCCGTGAGCGAGCAGCGTTCCGCCGAGGAAGGCGATAGCGGGCCCCCCGGCGACGAGGATGCGGAGCCAGGCGGGTACGTCGTCCAGGTCGAGCAGTCCGGCCGTGGCGACGTTGGCGCCGAGCGACGGGTTGGGCCGCGAGGCCGGCGAACAGATTGCGCAGGTACATGGACTTGCCCGACAGCGTCGCGCCGAGGACGAGTTCATGCGGTACGGCGCGGTAGTCGCGTAAGAACGCGGTCGCGTCCTCCCGCAGGGCCACCGGCACCCGGAGAAGCCCACGCTCGACTCGACGCGGCATCCGCACCTTGTGCAAGACGTCGTAGCCGATGAGCCGGAGTTCGACGACACCAGGCTTGACGTCCCGCACGTGTACGGCGTGGACGCCCCAGGCGTGCCGCAGCCGTTCGGCGGAGGCGGCCACGTCCGCCGGTTCCTGGATCGGAGCCAGCCGCAGCCGTAGGCGCAGCCCCGTCGAGGTGGGTCGGATCACTCCCCGGCGCGGGGGCACCGGTCGCACCTCGCGGCGCGTGGTCGCCCGGACGGCCAGGGGCGCCGCCCCGACCTCGACAACTGGTCGGCGAACTCCTGCTCAAGAGCACGGACTTCGCGCGCCTGTGGGAACGCTACGACGTCAAGGCCCGCAGCCACGGCCGCAAGACCCCTTCCACCACCCCAACGTCGGCACCTTCGCCCTCGGCTACCACTTACTGCAGCTGGAAGGCACCCCCGGCCAGCGTCTGGTCACCTACTACGCCGAACCTGCCACACCTGAGCACGACGCGACCGTCCTCCTCGACATGGCCGCACACGAGCAGCCCTCGAAACCGAGCCCCGGGGAATCGATCGCTCGATGACGAACCAGCACTCAGGCCGACCGTTCGTACAGGTCGGCCAGGTCCTCTTTCAGGCTCTCGGTCTGCCAGCGGTTCAGTCGGCGTAGACGTACCGCGTCCATGGGGGACGGCTCGTGGCTAACGGGTTTCTGCGGTTGCCCTGCCCCGGAACGCCCCCTCACAACACACGCTCCGGAATAGCAGGCATGGCAGGCGCGATCCCGTGTGGGGGCTCCGGATCAGACGCATGCTGCCGGGTCGGCCGGCTCACGAGGAGGCCGCCTGGGAGGCCGAGGAGCAGGGTGCCAGTGCCGGTGAGGGCGATGAGTCGAGCCAGCACCGGGGGCGGGTAGTGCAGCCGCAGAGATCCGCCAGCCACGGCGGTTGCCCGCGACGCGTGGAGGAAGGCGTTGAGGTTGGTCACGTCGCAGAAGGTGACGGTGGTCAGGACGACGTCGATGGTGCGGATGCCGTCGCGCAGGCATTGCCCCAGCGACTCGCGCACGAGGTGTTCCGTCACCAGGCCGATCTCACCGGCCAGGGTGATCAACGCCCGGCTGTGCTTGTCGTGCCGGTAGAAGGTCAGCTGTGGAATGGGCATGGCGCCTCGGTTCAGGAGACCGGCCGGGCAGCGCCGTACGGGCCGGACTCCCGGCTCTTCCTGCGCTCCGTACACGGTCGTGCTCTCATGCAGAGAGGCGAACGGTCGGTCCAGCAGCCTGTGAATGGGCATGGCGCCTCGGTTCAGGAGACCGGCCGGGCAGCGCCGTACGGGCCGGACTCCCGGCTCTTCCTGCGCTCCGTACACGGTCGTGCTCTCATGCAGAGAGGCGAACGGTCGGTCCAGCAGCCTGTGTTCCAGGCAGAGGCACGGGTTCCCTCGGGCGGATGCGCCGGGCGATCGGACGGAGTCCGCTACCGCAGGCATCCGTGCCAAAAGCAACGCGCATCGGGATCTCGGACGTCGACGTCTCTACGCGGCATAGTCCGCGGTCGGGCGAAGGAACGGGCCGAAGCCGCCGGGCGGTCGGGCACCGGTCATGGCGCGCCGCCTTTGTGCGGGAGCCCTTCCGCTGAGCCGGTTGTGCAGGGGCTCATTTCTTGGTGCGGTGCCACGGCCGGAGCCGCCACAGTCCGCTTGTCGCGCTGCGTGCTGCGGCGGTCCGCCCCGAGCCCTTGCCCTCGGGCGAGCCCTTGCCCTCCGGCCGGGAACGGTCGGAGGGCAAGGGCGCCATGCGACGATCGTCGTGGCGCGTGGTGAACAGCTGAATCACGAGCACGCCCAAGGCGATCATCGCCAGGAGCACGATCACCGTCGCGAAGGTCTCCATGCCTTTCACATTCCTTCTGCCGGGGTCGGCACGTGGTCAATGACTGCCCCGACAGGGATAGTTGAGGTCGGGTGGCGGGCGTCATACCCGCATTCGGAGTCCCAGACTGTCTCCCGGATCGAGTCCGAGTCGGCTGTTTCCTCTGCCACGATCCGGAAGAGTTCGGCCTCATGGATCAGGCCGCTCGCCGTGAGACTCCGCGACGGGTCAGTGGCCGTGGTCATCAGCCGGGCCGCGGTGGCCGGCTCTGTCTCCGGTGGGATCACCAGCAGATCCCAGCGGCCGACGGTGTAGGAGAGCAGCAGCAGCTTGTGCGGGTCTTGCTCGGCCTTGAACCAGCCGACGTGCACCACGTGCCCGTGGGCGGGCACTTTTCGTGGGATGACCGGCCAGAACGTGGGGTTGACCGTTACTCGGGTGATCCGCCCCCACAACGGGTCGAGTACCTCGATGAGCGCCGGGAGCTGCTCCGTCAGGTTGCGGGAGCGGGGCCACCAGGCACCGTCGATCAGGGCCGGAGCGGTGCCAGCCGGCGCCAGCATGAGTCGGAGCGGCAACGAAGAAGGGGTCCGGTCTTCGACCGCGGGCGTAAACAGAATGGTCGCGGTCATGATGCGGACCCAACCCCGGGCCGGTCACAGCCGACCCGGTTGTCGTGAATCGCCGAAAACGACGTCAGCATGGAAGCTGGCGTACGAAATACTCTCAGTAATCACCAGGGTACTCCTCGCCGACGCCCGACGGACCGATGTGGAGCGACGGGCTGAACGGCACACGAGGCCCTGGTCGTCCGACGCCGCAGTCAGCGGAGAGGGCGCCAACGGGAGCGCCGGCACCATCGGACGGCGACGAGGGCCAGGTCGGCCACGAGGAGCACGATGTCGATGATCAGCAGATAGCCAAAGGCCCTCGGCTGTCGCGCCGAGTGCCGATCGAAGGGGCCTTCCTCACCAGTGCCTTGGCGTAGGAGACCTTGACGTAGTCCGGCCCGAGGATTGCCTCGTCGAGGGGGACGAAGACCAGGCGCCGACGGGTGGGCAGGCCGGTCCGGACGGCGGCCATGGCCCGTTGGTCGGTGGTGGTGTCCACGTAGATCGCTTCGAGCACGCCGATCTTGTGGCCCTTCGGGTCGACGACGTCGTGGTTGTGCTGTGACGCCGACGGTCGGGACGACGGCCCCGGCGTGTACACGCCGGGGCTGCAGTGCCGGCTCTCGCCTAACGAGAGCAGGGCCGACGGCGAAGGTTTGGTGGCCCGGTCGTGGCGCCGGGTGCGGAACGGGCGCTCACCGATCACGTGACACGGCCACGGATACGTACGCGGCAAGCTGATACGACGGTGGAGACGGTCAGGCCGTCTCGCTCGGGTGGGTCCGGTCGGCGGGCAGCCTGCTGGACTCCAGCCAGGAGCGCAGTGGGCCGGCGGCGTGCGAGGCATCGAGCGTGAGATGCAGTCGCGTCCCCGTGCCCGAGGGCTCCGCCGGATAACTCCGCTGCTCGCCCCCGGCGAACAGCGCCCGCAGCGCGTCCGCGACGCACCGTGCCGCTTCGGGGTCCTGGGAGACGATGCGGACCTCCACCCTGGCCTGCCTGTTCGGCTCGTCCACGGCATCGGGACGGTCTGGGCGTTGCGTGGCTTCGGATGTCATAGGCGGAACCTGCCCCGGACCGGAGCGGTCCGTGTCGTACTGCGCGGCAAGAACGAGACCGGTCTGGTAACCGGCATACGACGTGCCCTCGGGGCCTCCAGGGTACTCCTGCCGGTCTCGACAGCCGCTCCGGCGCGTGCGGAGTCGTCTCCACAGCCGCCCCGGCGCGTGCGGAGTCGTCTCCACAGCCGCCCCGGCACGTGCGGAGTACTGTCGACAGTACCGAGGGCATTTCGCACACCGGCTTCCACGCCGGGGCGTTCTCGGCGGAGATGAAACCCGGGCCGCCGCGGGGCGGCCCGGAGACGGATCCGCATCATGTCGGCAACCTTGCACCTACCCTTGCCACACCACGAGCCCGTCGCAGCCCCGGCCGCGCGTCTCGCGCTGAAGACCGACGGCACGTCCCGTGGACTCCTGGACGGTGCCTGGTGGCCCCGCTCCCGGGACGTGTTGAGCGAGCTGCCCGCCCTGACCGATGTGCTGGACCCCTTGTAGGGCCGCATCACGCGCATCGCCGTCAACCCCCAGCACTGGCCGGTCATCCCGCACAAGGTTCCCGTGGGCGGCCACATCGTCAACGTCGGCTGGTTCACCCCGGAAAATCGCGGCGCGTGCCGTGTCGGGCGACGTGTCCGGTGGGACCACCAGCAGGGAGAAATGGTCCCGATCGCCCCGGGTGATGAGGACGGTGTTGTCACCGACCGGGTAGGAGTCGATGTGCACGACTCGGTCGTCGACCATGCATCCTGCCGGACGAGAACGGACAGCCGCCGCTCCTCGGCGCCTCCGCCGCCGACACCCAGACAGCCCTGAGGCCCGTGGTGGCGAGTCACCTCACGGGGTGGCGCCGGGCCGCGGTAACCAGCACCTCATCCACGGCCGTTCAGCATCGCGGTAGTGGTGACGCTCTGTGGCTCGGGTACTCAAAGTGATCCAGAACCACGGTTCAGGCTCCGCCGACATCAGCCGTCATGTTGAAGTTTTCCCCGCCTCCGAGCGGCTGAGGCCGGAGGTTGCCTCGCGTCGGCCGGCACCGTCAACTCTGGCCAGTGGGTGCCCGCAGCGTGCAACCGCGCAGTATCCCTCTTCGTCGGCAGCTGCCCTCACACTGACTCATCTCGCTCGCGGACCGCTCGGGCCACCACCCGCGGAATGATCAGATTGTGGAAAGGCTGGATCGCCTTGAAGTACGCCCGGCCGTAGGCCCTGGTGAACCGTACGACCGTGGTGCAGACCCCTTCGGTTCCCCGCACGCCCTCGCGTACCGCAAAAGAGGTGCGAAAACACAGGTGCTTGTCGTCGTCTCCAGCCAGGACCTCTTCATCGGAGACCGTCAGGATGCGGAACGGTCCCAGTTTGGCTCCGGGCACCACACGGATGTCCTGCGGAGCGACCCGCTGCTGGGTGTGGAGTCCGAAGGGCGACATCAAGGTGTCGCGGGTCGTCAGCAGGCAGTGGACCCACTCGGGCGTGGCGGCGAGCACCGTGTGGGTGAACTCCACCGCCGTGGTGCCCGGCGGCAGGTCGATCGCGACCGCGTCGACGTGGTCGCAGCCCCCGAGGCTGTCGACCGCGGCTGCGGTGACCGGCGCGGCCGCCTTCGCCCGGACCCGCCGTCCTGTTGCACCCGACATGCGTCGTTCCTTCCTCAGGCGTGGCGTTCCGATACGCCGGCAACGATGTGCCGTCCATCATCGGCCACGGAGCGTACGGAATGGTCCTGGGCGCGGGTCAACGGCTGGCCTGGGACTTCCCGTTGCCGTGACAGGGCGACTGATCGCCTCGAACGTCTGCGAAGCGGTGAACACCGCCTTCTCCGACAACCCGGCCGCGGGCTGCGCTGTCGGCGTGGACGGCTCGGTCCTGTCGGTCGTGATGCGGCAGCAGGACCTTGACTCGATGCCCACCCAGACGCCCGGTCTGATACCCAGCGGACGCCCGACCTTGAAGACCCTGAACAGGCGAGAGCGCGTCCTGTGGTGGCTCACGGCAATGGGCTCGAACATCGTCGCCACGCTCAAGGAGGGCTTCGCCACCGCCTCCGGCATCACAGCCATCGACCTCGCCGTGCTGACGCATCTGCCCGACACGCAGCGCGGCGCCGTCGCTTCCCAAGCTGAGCGCGCGAGTTCGATTCTCGTCACCCGCTCCACGACAAACCCCCAGGTCCAAGTTCCGGGGGTTGTTCGGTGTCTGAACCAGTGGGCGGGTGGCGCACCACCGACGCACCCCCAGGGCCCTCTTACCGTCGAGGACATCGACACCAGAGGTGACCGCCTCGAACTCGGCTCCCTCCCCCGCCACTTCGCCCTCCGCGACTCCAAGAGCCCCGTCGGCGGCGCCGTCGCCGTCCCGATGGCCGCCTTCGCGGAGGTCGTCGGGGCCGCCGTGCGCGGAACCCTCAGTGGTGGACCACGGCGCAGGTGAGCGTCGTCTTTTCGTCGTCCGTCTTGACGACGAACTTGCTCCCGCTGAGACCGCCGATG
The DNA here is from genome assembly GCF_040608235.1 of Streptomyces sp. NPDC005202. NCBI lineage: Bacteria > Bacillati > Actinomycetota > Actinomycetes > Kitasatosporales > Streptomycetaceae > Streptomyces > Streptomyces sp. NPDC005202. The sequence goes on from NZ_JBEXHW010000024.1 coordinate 34,129, forward strand.
TCAAACCTTCCCGAATGGTCCGTGGAGACGGTGCCCGAGCTGGACCCCGAGTAGGTCACCTTCGTGCCACCGGGGAATCCCACACCCCACAGGTGGTACTTGCCGTTCGACTCTCTTCCGACATTGCACGTCGCGCGGGACGCGGCGCCGGGCGCGGTCGTGATCGAGGCGTGTGCGGCAACCGCGGGGCCCACCGCGAGCGCGGGGGCGACCAGGAACGTGAGTGCTGCGAGACGACGTGTCCGGTTCATCGTTCAACCTGCCTTGGGCGCTACCAGTGCGGCCCGGTAGGGGACGTGACGGCTCCGTCACCCGCGGCAGCGGTCGCATAGGACACCGAGGGGAAAGCCTCACTCCGTCACGCCGTGCACATATCACCCCACATGGACAATGCATCCCGTTTATTTTCCGGAGCGTTTCGTGAGGTGTGATGCTGTTTTTATCGTATCGTCTGGCTTGTCGCGTGGCATCTCTCGGATCGGAGGGGTGCGCGAAGCGAGCCATTGGCGGACTCGCCTCCACCAACCTCCCGCGATGTCTCACAGGCCGTTTCACAGCCTGGGCCGGCGCCGCTGCTACGTCCAACCGGCCCTCGCGCAAATCGTGCACAGCACTGATACTGGCCCGTCACCCGCTCCGACCGAACCCCAGAGAGCTACGGATCAGAAGGGTGTGAGGGGGGTGGGTGCGGAGCCATTCGGTGTCCCGGGACCCAACAGATCCGGGGATCCTGTCCGGCCACCCCCCTGGGCCGCCGTGTTCCTCGGCAGGAACATCGAACCGGCTCATTCCTGTCCGGGAAGCTAACACCCGACTCTGACAACGCCCTTGAGATGACGTTCCACGCCGACGAAGGGTGCACCAGGTCGTGCGGGGTACTACGGAGAGCACCGTCGTGTTGCGGACCGACGCCAACCGTCTCCGCGGCGCGAGCTGAACACCCGGCCGCCCGGCGCACCTTGGGCTTCGTGCATCGCACCGGCCGCGGCACAGAGGCCGGTGCGTTCCGAGCCAAGGCGCTCTTCCCGTCGGTCGCGAAGGCCGACGGCGCGTACGCCGCTTTCGACCTGGCTGTCCACCGACCTGAGCGGCCCCCGCCGTCTCCCCGTGCACGTTCCGTTCTGCATCCGGACGCCTCGCCGGACGGGCTGTCTGTCGCGAATCGCTGGGAGCATATCGGCACACTTGCCGGATTGCGCAACTATCGGTTGAATCCTTGACAAGGTGCACCCCGAGGCCCGGCTTTCGAAGAATCCGCGCAGGAGTGTCACACAGGCTGCACACAGTCTTTCGAAAGCCTCGTTAGCGTTGCTTGCCGCTCGATTTCCACGTGCGAAGGTGACCAGGCCACGGCCCCGCGGGTCGACGGCATGTCAATTCAGGAAGACCGCAGATGGACTACTGCTCCTCGTGTCGTCGGCATCTCAACGGCGCCCTGGTGTGTCCCGGGTGCGGTGCCTACGCGCCCGACATCGCCCCGGACACCGCCCCGGCCACCGTCGACGGGCGCGCCGTCCCGGCCCGCGGCACCACGGCGACGACCCCCACAGCGGTGAGCGCGGCCACCGCCTGGGAGTACACGACTGCGGACCCGTGGCACAGCGGCCGCCTCCGTGACGAGGCAGCGGTCGCGGTTGGCACGGACGAGGGCCCGCAGGCCGACCCGTACGGCGATTTCACGGGCGCGCCGCCCGCACCGCAGAGGCAGGGGCAAGGGCGTGCGGCGCGGCGCCGTCGGCTGGCTCGTTGGAAGAAGAACCGGCGCCGGGCCGCGGTCGCGACCGCCGTCGCACTCGTCGGCGGCGGCCTGACCGTTGCAGCGATGGACCAACACGCCGCCGACCGGGCACAGGCGGCCACGGCGCCGGAGGCCGCGAACACGGGCGCCGTGGGCGGGCAGCCGGCACAGCACGGCGGCCCGTCGTCGACGAGGCCCGACGGTCAGCAGTCGTCGCCCACTTCTCCCGCCCGTCCGCCCGCAGCCGGCCTCCCGCGCAGGCATGCCGCCGCCGCGGCCCCCGGCACCGCGTCGCCGAGCGCTCGGCCGGATGCCGCCGCCGCTCCTCGTACGACAGCAGCACCTACGGCACCGCACACGACGACGGCACCGCACACGACGGCACCTTCGGCTGCGCTGTCCGTCCCACGGCCGGGCACCACCTCCCCGTCCTCCGCCGGGACGGTTCCGGGCCACCCGGGCCACCCGGGCCACACCGGTACTACGGCGACGCAGCAGACGCCCGCGCCTGCCGCCTCCGACGGCACGAACTCGGGCACCTCGCAGACGAGCCCCGCGGCCACGCCGACGCCGACGTCGCCATCGCAGCTCTGCCTGCTCGTGGTGTGCCTCGGCTGACCGCGCCGCCCCGCGCCTCCCGGCACACCGCCTCGCCCGCCGGTCCCGTCCCAGACGTGCCTCAGGCCTGCCGCGCGTGTACGTCATCACCGGGGCCGTGCCGCTGCTTCCGGGTCACCGGCGGGTGGGATCGACGGCGCGGGTGATGGCCGACTCGACGGCCGCGACCCGGTCGGCGAGCACGCCCAGGGCGGCGACCGCACGGCTCAACGGATCGCTGTAGGGACCGCCGAGGGCCTGCGTGCGGACGTACGCCGTCTTCACCTCCTGCCGGCGGGCGGCCTGTACGGGCGTGAGCGTGCCGCGCAGCTCGGCCAGTTTCAGCAGGTTGGCCTCGGCTCCGGTGGTCAGGGTCTGGGCCTCGCCCGTGTAGTGGTCCTCGAGTACGGCGGTGAGCTCGGCGGCGTTCATGGCCGGCCGGATGCGCTGGGCGATCTTGTTCATGTTGCGGTAGGAGCCCTGGGGCGCTCACCGACCCGGCGCTGAACGCCCCGACGCTGACGGTGCACGCCCCGTCGAAGGCCACGCGCGGCAAGCCGCTCACCGTGACCGGGAAGCTCACGGCGACGCAGCCGCTGCCGAGCGGCGTGTCGTTGCAGGTCACCCGCACCGACCTGGAGAGCCCGAAGGGCAAGGCGCTGCCCGCCGTCACGGTCGGGGCGGACGGCTCGTACTCCTTCACCGACACCCCGCCGGCCGGTGGCACGGTCACGTACAAGGTGCCGTACGCCGGCGACGAGGCGCACACCGCGGTCAGCGCCTCCGACAAGGTCGACGTCTCCCGCACGGCGACGACCCTGACCCTGAACAACAACGGCAAGGTCTACGACTACGCCAAGAAGGTCTCCTTCACCCCGCACCTCGGCTCGACGTACAAGAACCGCACGGTCGAGATCTGGGCGAACCCCTTCGGCGGCGACAAGCCCAACAAGCTGCTGAGGACCGGGACGGTGAACTCCAGCGGCAACCTCTCCGTGACGGTGGACATGACCCGGGACACGGAGGTCACCGCGGTCTTCAAGGGCGACGCCCGCACCGCTCCGAAGACGGTGAAGTCCAGGGCGTACGCCAGGGTCAGGATCTCCACCGCCGTCGCCAAGCAGTACAAGACGGCCAGGATCGGCTCGACGACGTACTACTGGTTCCACAAGAGCACCGACCCGGTGCTCACCACGACCATGACCTACTACAAGGGCCGCAAGCAGCGCTTCGACCTGCAGGTCTACTACAACGGCGCATGGCACAACGCCGACTCGGAGTACTTCCCGCTCGGCACGAACGGCACGTCGGCCGTCCGCCTGCCGGCCCCCGGCGAGTCCGGCATCAAGGCCCGCATGCGCTCGGCCTACGTCAACGGCTCGTCCGGCGACACGGTGAACACGACGACGTACGGCCCCTGGAAGGACCTGTACTTCTCCGAGTAGGCGCGAGGTGACCGGCCGGCCGGCGCCGGGTCACCTCCGGGTGACCGCCTCCCGGTGCTCAGCCGGCCGGCTTCTCGTCGAAGCTGGCGAAGTACGCCGCCGCCATGTCCTCGTCCGCGTGGCCCTGGGCGGCGGCTCGGGCGAAGCGGGCGGCGCTTGCGGCGGCCACGTCCAGGCGGACGCCGTGCTGTTCACCGGCCTGGACGATCAGGCGGGCGTCCTTCTCGGCGGTCGCCACCGCGAAACTCGCCGGGGACAGCTGGTCGTTGAGGATCAGACCGGCCTTGGCGTGCAGGTAGCCCATGTCGAGCGGGCCTTCGGCGATGAGGTCGAAGAAGTTCTGCGGGTCGACGTCGAGGGCCTTGGCCAGGGCGAGGACCTCGCCGGCCGCGGCGGTGGCCGCGATGACCCAGCTGTTGGTCACGAGCTTCAGGCGGGTGGCACTGGCCGCGGCGCCGTCCTCGCCCGTCCACACCGTGCGGGCGCCGACGGCGTCGAAGACCGGCGTCACCGCGTCCCGGTCCTCGACGGGGCCCGCGGCCAGGACGGTCAGCTGGCCGGCCTCCGCGGGCTGACGGGTGCCGAGCACCGGCGCGTCGTAGAAGACCAGGCCGTGTTCGCGGGCGAAAGCCGCCAGTTCGCCGACGGATTCCAGGCCGGCGGTGGTCGACTGGACCCAGGCGGCGCCGGAGCGCAGTCCGGGCGCCGCCTCGCGCATGACCTCCAGCACCGTGCCGCCGTCGTACAGCATGGTCAGGACGACGTCGGCGTCGCGCACCGCATCGGCGGGGGTGTCCGCGATGTGCGCCCCGTCGGCGGCGAGTGGCTCCGCCTTGGCGCGGGTGCGGTTCCAGACCCGGACAGTGTTTCCGGCCTTGGCGAGGTTCCGGGCCATCGCGGCACCCATGATCCCGGTGCCCAGGACGCTCACGGTGCGGGTGTCGGTCATGTCGTCGCCTTCCTGATCCATGGGGTGAGTATGGCGCTTCGGCGCGCTCGTTCAGGGCGCCCTTGAGGCCTCGGGGCGTCCTTTCAGGAATACGTGCGCCTCAGACGAGCTTCTTGAGCAGCTCCGCCGCGACCGGTGCGGAGGACGCCGGGTTCTGGCCGGTGACGACAGGCCGGTCGACAGTGGCTGCTGCAGGACCGGCTCACCGAGGCGGGCCTGAAGGTCGAGGCGGGCGAGCCGTGGGCGCCCGCGTGGCCGGCCAGCTGCTCCTCGGTGTTGGTGAAAGCGGTGATGCGGTAGCCGGCGTAGGCGTTGGTGCCGTCCTCCTTCACCGCAGCCAGCAGCGCGGCCGGGCCGTGGCAGACCACACCGACCGGCAGACCGCCCTCCACCGCGCGGGTGAGGATGCGGCCGGAGTCGGCGTCGGCCGCCAGGTCCTCCATGGGACCGTGGCCGCCGGGGACGTACACGGCGTCGTAGTCCTCGAGGCGTACGTCGGTCAGCGCGAGCGGGCTGCGGAACTCCGGGGCCGTGTCGATCACGTGGTGCAGCCGGGCCGCCTCCTCGGCTCCGCCGGCGGCCTCGGCGGCGGCCGGCCGGGTCGACCGGGGAGACCGCGCCGCCCGGGGTGGCCACGGTGACCTCGTGGCCCGCGGCCTTGAACGCCTCGAGGGGGACGACCGCCTCCTCGGCCCAGAAGACCGGTGCGGTGCCGGGTGCCGTCGGCCAGCGTCCACTGGTCGGCGGCGGTCATCAGGAACAGGATCTTCGCCATGGTCGCGTCTCTCCTCGGACTCTCATGGGGGGGCGACGACCTCGACGGTAGGATCGCCGGCCATCAGGGAACCAATAGAGCACCCGATTGCTGCCATCGGAAGTCCGATGCGTCAACGATGCGGCAAGGGGCTGCGCCGACGGCATGAGCAACCGCGCGCCCGTCCTCCGGCACCGACGCCGTGGCAGCGGCCGGCGGCGGGCGGCGGGCGCATCGCGGCGCCCGCCGACCTGACCCGGACGTGCCACGGCCGGGAGGCGCCGCAGCGTGCGGCGTGGTTCTGGTGGCCGGCCGACCGGTACGCGCATACGGCTCAGGCGTGTCCGTGGACCGCGTGCCCCTGCTGCCCCTCCGGCCGGTACACGGCGAGCGCCCAGATCACGAAGAAGTCGAGGGCGATCATGATGACCGACCACACGGGCGCGTACGGCAGGAACATGAACTGAGCGATCATGCTCAGCGACGCCAGGAAAATGCCCGTCATCCGGGCCCACTCGGCGCCCTTGAGGATGCCCCAGCCGGTGGCGACGGCCACGGCGCCGAGGATGACCAGGATCCAGCCCCAGCCGGTGAGGTTGATCTTGTAGACGTAGCCGCCGATGGGGGCGTACACGTCGTCGGCGGCGATCGCGGAGATGCCCTGGAGGATCGCCAGGACGCCGTTCACCAGCATCAGGACGCCCGCGAAGACGACACCGCCGGCCACCCAGCCGTAGTCGCCCGGCGCTGACGGGCGGTCGCCGGTGCCGGGGGCCGGTCCCGCCGCCGTCTGGCGGCCGCCGGTGCCAGGGGCCGGTCCCGCCGACCGCTGGTGCTCGCCCCCCACCGGCGTCCCTTCCCCGCCGGTCGGCGGCTGCCCTGCGTGCGGCTGCTCCGTCATGGCCGTACCTCGTCTCTGCCGTCTCTGCCGTCTCTGCCGGATGGGCGACCTCGTACGTCGCCTTTCTCCGACCATCCGGCGATGCGGCCCGCGCCACCACGGGGATGGGGCCGTTCGGGTGACGTCCGCATGCGGACGCGGGTCCGGGGGCCTTCACTGGTAAGGACACCCCGGCCCTTCGGTGGAGGGGGACCGAGCAACTGGGAGGCGCAATGGCCGGCTACCGGGCGCGTTGGGTGCCGGGCGCGGCGCTCGCGGGGATCGTGGCAGTGGGCCTGACCGGCTGCTCCGACGGCGGCAACAACCCGTCGGACACGGCGAGCAGGGCGGCGTCGGCCGTCTCGTCGCTCGCCTCGCAGGCCTCCGAGGCGCTGGCCTCGGCCACCGCGGAGGCGGGCCGCAGGCTCGACGAGGTGAAGAACGGCGTCGACGCCAGGAGCGCCGTGACGCTGGGCACGCCGACGACGGCCTCCGACGGGCGCACCGCGGTCGAGGTCACGGTGGACAACAAGGCGGCCTCGACCAAGTCCTTCGCCGTGCAGGTCACTTTCAAGGACACCGGCGGCAATCTGCTCGACACGGTCGTGGTCACCGTCTCCGACGTGCCGGCCGGGAAGACGGGTACGGGTACCGCGCGCAGCACGCACAAACTGTCCGGCGAGGTGAAGGCCGAGGTGGGCACCGCGCTGCGGTACTGATCCGCCGTCCGCTCAGGTCACCGGAAGGAGCTTTCGCGGACATCCGGTCACGCCATCCAGAAGAACACCGCCGTCATGCGCTTGTCCTCCAGCGTCCGGCCGAAGTAACCGGTCGCGCTGTGCACGAGGTTGGCGTGGTAGAGGAGCAGCCGGTTGGCCTTGTGCGGTACGCGGACGTCCTCCTCGAAGGCGTCCGGCGCGACGAACCGCGTGCCGAGGGCCTCGACGAGGTTGTTGTGCGGGGCCTGGACGACGTTGCCGCCGAGCCGCCCGCCGGGCAGGGACTGGCGGTAGAAGCTGGTGCCGCAGTCCTTGGGCACCCCGGGGTTGAGATAGAGCACGGCCGCGTACCGGCACAGCGCCCGCGAGTCGGTGTGCGGCCGCGGCTCGCTCTCGCCCGCACCGACGACCTGGACGCAGTTGTGGTTGAGGGTGCCGCCGCCGGGCGCCTGCTGCACCCACAGCTCCTTCGCCCCGGTCGCCCTCTTCACCAGCCGCTCGACCCGGGCCAGTTCGGACGGTTCGAGGCCGGGCATCGTCCGCAGCCCGGGCCAGGTCTCCGAGGTGTACGGGTATCCCTTGACCCAGTCGTCCTTGGCCAGGCAGCGCTCCCGTACGGCGTCCACGTCGGCCAGGACGTCGTCCAGCACCCAGTAGTCGCGGCCCTTGGTGGGCTTGCGATAGGGGAGGACGGGGAGCGCGGTGGGCACACCGCCGGGCTGTGGGGGCATGCGGCGAATCTAGGGCGGGCTTTCGCCAGGGCTCTCCCCCGAACCGGTCAACATTCCGTCAACCTTCTCTGTCCGTACGGGGCTTGGGGACGAGACCTGGGGGGTGGCGGTTGCCCCCGCCGCTCCGGGCGGCGGGCCCGTCACCTCCACCTGGGCCGGGCGGAGCAGGTGGTCGCCGAGGCGGTAGCCGGGGCGGAGGATCGCCGAGCAGACCAGGCGGTCGGCGCCCGGGGAGACGTGGTGCGTCAGGGCATCGTGGCAGGCGGGGTCGAACGGGTCGCCCTCCTCCCCGAACGACTGCACGCCCAGCGAGCCGAGCTGGGCCTGAAGGCTGTCGGCGATGTCCTTCAGGCCCGGCGTCAGCGGTTCGTGCGCGCACGCCCGGTCGACGGCGTCCAGCACGGGCAGCAGGGCCCGCAGCACGTTGGCCACCGCGATCTCGCGCACGGCCAGGCGGTCCCGGCGGACCCGCTTGCGGTAGTTGTCGTACTCGGCCTTCACCCGCTGCAGGTCGGCGGTCCGCTCCTCCACAAGGCGCCGCAGCTCCGTGAGCTCCGTGCTCTGCGGCCGGCTCCTGGTCATGGTCAGCCCGCCTCCGGCTTGTCGTCGTCGACGATCTCGGCGTCCACCACCTCGTCCTCGGCGGCCGCATCACCGCCTGCGGACCCGCCGGTCGCGGACCCGCCGGAGGTCTGCTCGGCCCGCGACTTCTCGTACAGCGCGGCGCCGATCTTCTGCGCGGCCTGCGCCGTACGGTCCATGGCCTGCCGGATCGCGGCGGTGTCCTCGGTCTTGAGCTGCTCCTTCAGGTCGGCCAGCGCCGCCTCGGTCTCGCTCTTCGCGTCGGCCGGGATCCCGGCAGCATCGTTGTCCTCGATGAGCTGCTCGGTCCGGTAGACGAGCTGCTCAGCCTGGTTGCGGGTCTCCGCGGCCTCGCGCCGCTTACGGTCCTCCTCGGCGTGCTGCTCGGCCTCGCGGACCATGCGGTCGATGTCCTCCTTGGGGAGGGCCGAGCCGCCGGTCACCGTCATCTTCTGTTCCTTGCCGGTGGCGAGGTCCTTGGCGGAGACGTGCATGATGCCGTTGGCGTCGATGTCGAAGGTGACCTCGATCTGCGGCACCCCGCGCGGGGCGGGCGCGATCCCGGTCAGCTCGAACATGCCGAGCTTCTTGTTGTACGCGGCGATCTCCCGTTCGCCCTGGTAGACCTGGATGGTCACGGCGGGCTGGTTGTCCGCGGCGGTGGTGAAGATCTCCGAACGCCGGGTCGGGATCGTCGTGTTGCGCTCGATGAGCTTGGTCATGATGCCGCCCTTGGTCTCGATGCCGAGGGACAGCGGGGTGACGTCGAGCAGCAGGACGTCCTTGACCTCGCCCTTGAGGACACCGGCCTGGAGCGAGGCGCCGACGGCCACGACCTCGTCCGGGTTGACGCCCTTGTGCGGCTCCTTGCCGGTGAGCTCCTTGACCAGGTCGGTCACGGCGGGCATGCGCGTCGAACCGCCCACCAGGACCACGTGGTCGATGTCGGACACCTTGATCCCGGCGTCCTTGACCGCCTGGTGGAACGGCCCCTTGCAGCGCTCCAGCAGATCGGCGGTCAGCTGCTGGAACTGGGCGCGGGTCAGCTTCTCGTCCAGATGCAGCGGACCCTCCGAGGAGGCCGTGATGTAGGGCAGGTTGATGGTGGTCTCGGAGGACGAGGACAGCTCGATCTTGGCCTTCTCCGCGGCCTCCCGCAGCCGCTGCACGGCCATCTTGTCCTTGCTCAGGTCGATGCCGTAGCTGTTCTTGAAGTTCTTGACCAGGTGGTCGACGATCCGCTGGTCCCAGTCGTCGCCGCCGAGGTGCGTGTCGCCGTTGGTGGCCTTCACCTCGATGACGCCCTCGCCCATCTCGAGCAGCGACACGTCGAAGGTGCCGCCGCCGAGGTCGAAGACGAGGACCGTCTGGTCGTTCTCCTTGTCCAGCCCGTACGCCAGCGCCGCGGCCGTCGGCTCGTTGATGATCCGCAGGACGTTCAGGCCCGCGATCTCACCGGCCTCCTTCGTCGCCTGCCGCTGGGTGTCGTCGAAGTAGGCGGGCACGGTGATCACGGCATCGGTGACCTTTTCACCCAGGTACGCCTCCGCGTCCCGCTTCAGCTTCTGCAGCACGCGCGCGGAGATCTCCTGCGCGGTGTAGCGCTTGCCGTCGATGTCGCCGTTCTCCGGGAACCGCCAACTGTGGTCTCCCATGTGCCGCTTGACGGAGCGCGCCGTGCGCTCCACGTTCGTCACGGCCTGCCGCTTGGCCACCTCGCCGACGAGTACCTCGCCGTTCTTGGCGAAGGCCACCACGGACGGGGTGGTCCTGGCGCCCTCCGTGTTGGTGATGACGGTGGGCTCGCCGCCCTCGAGGACCGAGACCACCGAGTTCGTCGTGCCGAGGTCGATGCCGACCGAGCGGGCCATCTGGTTCTCCTCCTCGTTGCTGTGGTCGTGGTGGTTGAGGGGTCCTCATCGGGACGTCCGCTCCCACCGGACGGGGCCCGCGCGCAGCGGCGGTTCGGGGGCGAGGGCCCCGAGCGCCACGGCGTACCGCCGCGGGGGCCGGGCGTCCGGGGCGGGGGCGCGCGTCCGGTCGTAGGCCGCGCGCAGGAGGGGGTCGCGGAGGGTTTCGTAGGCCGCCCTCACCTCACCGAACCGCTGCGCGGTGACGGGGTCGACCCGGGTGTCGGGGCGCAGTTCGCGCACCCGGGCGCGGAAGGCGGAGGTGATCGTCTCGGCCGTCGCCGAGGGCTCCACCCCCAGCACCGCGTACCAGTCCGGCGTCCCGTCCCGCGTCTGCATTCCGCCCACCTCCTCGCGCGCCGCGAGCTGCGGTTTCGGACCCGGATTACCTATTTGCCTGAATAAAACTTGAGCGCCCTCTTGTCAAGTCTGAGGGGTGGTGGGGACCAGGACGGGGAACCACTGATCGTCGAGCGACCGCGGAGCGGGGTGTCACACGCCGCAGGCCGGCGCCTCCCTGCCCATGGAGGAAGATTTTACTAAAACCAAAGGTTCTTTCCGCTTCCCCGCCCGTACTGCTGTGCGTCCGAACCGCCCACGGGCGGATCCACGACCGGGCAGGAGGCACGGTGCGCTTTTCGCGGAACGCGACGGGAACTCTCTTCGTGGGCGGAGCTCTCAGCCTGACCCTCGCCGCGCTCGCCTACCCGACCATGCTCGGATTCAACAACGTCTCCAGTTCGCCCTCACGCGTCATCGCCCAGACGCAGTGGGGGCCGCTGACGGAGGCGGACCGGGACTTCGTGGTCAAGGTGCGCGCGGCCGGGCTGTGGGAGTACCCCGTCGGGCAGATGGCCCTGAAGAAGGGCACGACCAAGGCGGTCATCATCGCGGGACAGCACCTGATCGACGGGCACGCGGCGCTGGACACCACCTGCCGCAAGATCGCCCCCATGCTCAACATCGCGATCCCCAACGTGCCGAGCCCGCAGCAGCAGGGATTCATCAACACGCTCAACGCGGACAGCGGCAAGCAGTTCGACACCGACTTCGCCAACATCCTGCGCGTGACGCACGGCTCGATCTTCAACACGGTGGCGAAGATCCGGTCCACGACCAAGAACACCCTGGTGCGCGCGCTGGCCGACCAGGCCAACGACACCGTGCTCGACCACATCACGGTCATGGAGAAGACCGGCCTGGTCAACTTCGACCAGGTGCTCTTCCAGGAGACGACCCCGCCGAAGCTGCCCGCCTCGGACCTGACCCCGCCGCCCCCGGCCCCCGGACAGCCCCAGGTGGTGCTCACCCCGCCGCCGAACGCCACCTCCACCCCGGTGGCGATCGACGGCGCGCCGAGCCCCAGCCCGACGGTGGGGTGAGCCTGAGCCGGCCGCGTCCTACGAGAGCCACACGGTGGTGTCCGGATCCAGCCGGCCCTCCGTCAGGTGCGCACTGCTCAGCAGCACCTCCCCCGGCGGCAGCGGCACGGCCGTGCCGGAGAGGTTGGTGACACACCGCCAGTTCTCGGAGCGGGTGAAGGCCAGCATCCCGGCGGGGGCGTCCTCACCCCAGGTCAGCGACTCGCCGTCCAGCAGCTTGCGGCGCAGCCGCAGGGCCGTGCGGTACAGCTCCAGAGTGGAGCCGGCCACGCCGTTCTGCTCCTCGACGGCGTACGACGCGAAGCCCGCCGGCTGCGGCAGCCAGGCCTCGCCCGCCCCGAAGCCGTACGACGGGCCGGTGGTCGTCCACGGCAGCGGCACCCGGCAGCCGTCGCGGCCCTTGTGGACGTGGCCCGTCTGCTGCCAGATCGGGTCCTGGAGCACCTCGGTGGGCAGGTCGGCCACCTCGGGCAGGCCGAGTTCCTCGCCCTGGTAGACGTACGCCGAGCCGGGCAGCGCCAGCATCAGCAGCGTGGCCGCCCGGGCCCGGCGCAGCCCGGCCGCCTCGTCGATCGCCGGTGCGCGGCCGCCGGACAGCAGCCAGGCGTTGTCGGCGGTGCCGGGCGGGAGCATCAGGCGGGAGGCGTGGCGGACGACGTCGTGGTTGGACAGCACCCAGCTGGCCGAGGCTCCGGCAACGCGGGCGGTCTCGAGCGACTCGGTGATGACCTGGCGCAGTTCGTCGGCGTCCCAGCCGGTCTGCAGGTACTCGAAGTTGAAGGCCTGACCCAGTTCGTCCGGGCGGGCGTAGAGCGCGCGCCGGGCACCCGGCACCCAGGCCTCGGCGACCGCCGTGCGGGGCGGGGTGCAGGCGTCGAAGATCTTGCGCCAGTCGCGGTAGATCTCGTGGACGTCGTCCCGGTCGTGGTAGGGGTGGCTGCCGGGCGGTACGTGGAGGAGCGCCTCCTCTCCGGTGGCGCCGATGTCCCCGACGTCCCGAAGCGGCTCGTCGAGGTCCTTGGCCAGGGCGTATGCAACGTCCACGCGGAAGCCGTCGACGCCGCGGTCGGACCAGAACCGCAGGGTGGTGCGGAAGTCGGTGCGGACTTCTTCGTTCTGCCAGTTGAGGTCGGGCTGCTGGGGTGCGAACAGGTGCAGGTACCACTGCCCGTCCGGCACCCCCGCCAGGCGCTGCCGCCGAAGACGGACTGCCAGTCGGTGGGCGGCAGTTCCCCGTGGGCGCCGCGGCCGTCGCGGAAGACGTAGCGGTCGCGGGCCGGGGAGCCGGGGCCCGCGCGCAGCCCCTCCTGGAACCAGGGGTGCTGGTGGGAGGTGTGGTTGGGGACGATGTCGACGATCACCTTCAGGCCCAGGCGGCGGGCCTCGGCGACCATGCCGTCGAAGTCGTCCAGGGTGCCGAGGCGGGGGTCGACGTCGCGGTGGTCGGCGACGTCGTAGCCGCCGTCGGCCGGTTCGGAGGGGTAGAAGGGGCTGAGCCACAGGGCGTCGACGCCGAGGGCGGCGAGGTGGGTGAGCCGCTGGGTGATGCCCCGGATGTCGCCGAGCCCGTCGCCGTCGGCGTCGGCGAAGCTGCGCGGGTAGACCTGGTGGACGACGGCCTGCCGCCACCAGTCGGGGTTGCGGGACGAGAGGTCGGGCGGGGAGTCGTGCGTGGTGGTGCGGACGGTCACGCGGTCTCCTCTTCGGTGCGCTGGAGCGACAAGGAGAACTCTGTCCACATCGCCGGAAACATCGCCGGAAACATCGCCGGAAACATCGCCGGGAACATCGCCGGAAACGTGAACACCGACCGATCTGCGGAGCGGCTCGTTCCCGGTGTGCGCCCCCTCGGCCTCCGACTCCACCACCGCCCCGGCGCCCGTCGGAGTGCCGGGGCGGTCGCAGGTCAGCCGGCGTCCGCCGCGCAGTGCTTCAACAACCCCTGTACGTGCGGATCGACCACCCGGTACCGCACCACGCGCCCCTCCTTCTCCCCCTGAACGACCCCCGCCGCCCGCAGCAGCCGCAGGGCCTGGGAGACGGCGGGGTCGTTCATGCCGGTCGCGATCGCCAGGTCGGACACGGCCAGTGGCCCGGTGCGGTGCAGGGCGAGGAGGAGAGCGAGCCGTCTGGGATCGGCGAGCAGCGAGAAGCGGTCGGCCCAGGTGCGTACGTGACCCGGCTCGCCGATCGCGGCGATGGCGTCGCACACCCGGTGGCCGTCGATGGTGCGGCGGTCTGCGCGGTCGGCCGGAACGAGATGCATGCCGTCATCCTCGCAAACGCCGCTGTGTGATCTTGAATACCTGCGCAGGTATGCAGCTATGCAGGGAACCGCTTACGGCCCTACGGTGGGCGGGCCGTGGTGTTCGGGAAGCCGGTGACGGCCCCTCACGTCCCTTACCGGGACCAAGCGGGGCCCAGGCCGGAGCGGCCCTCGCCACTGTGATCGGGGAGTTTCCGTCCCGTCCGGCGCACGCCGGGCCACTGGTCGCACGACCGGGAAGGCAGGGGCGGCGAACGCACGACCCGTAAGCCAGGAGACCGGCCACGGCAGCTCACGAAGTGATCCACGAGGTGCTGGAGCGTGAACCGGATGGCCCTGCCCGACCCTGCCCCGACGTCGACGTCCTTCAAGTGGCGCCGGGAGGACACCCTCAAGACCGCCGGCCTGATGGCCGTGATCATCGCCCTGCACGTCGTCGCCTTCGGCGTCCTGTTCCTGCTCGTCGTCCCCGAGCACTACAAGGTCGGCCGCGAGGCCTTCGGCATCGGCCTCGGCGTCACCGCGTACACCCTCGGCATGCGGCACGCCTTCGACGCCGACCACATCGCCGCGATCGACAACACCACCCGCAAGCTGATGGCCGACGGCAAGCGCCCGGTGTCGGTCGGCTTCTGGTTCGCGCTGGGCCACTCCAGTGTCGTCGTCATCCTTGCCCTGCTGATCGCGGGCGGCACCCAGCTCGCCGGACGCGTCATGAACGAGAATTCGCGCACCCACCAGGTCCTCGGCTTCATGGGGACGACGATCTCCGGCACGTTCCTCTACCTCATCGCCGCTCTCAACCTGGTCGCCCTCGTCGGCATCCTCAAGGTCTTCAAGGCGATGCGGGCGGGCACGTACGACGAGAAGGAGCTCGAACAGCACCTGGACTCCCGGGGCTTCATGAACCGCGTCCTCGGCCGCCTCACCAAGTCCATCTCCCGGCCCGGCCAGATGTACCCCCTCGGCTTCCTCTTCGGCCTCGGCTTCGACACCGCCACCGAGGTCACGCTGATGGTGATGGCCGGCTCGGGCGCGGCGGCCGGCCTGCCCTGGTACGCGATCCTCTGCCTGCCGCTCCTGTTCGCCGCCGGCATGAGCCTGTTCGACACCCTCGACGGCACCTTCATGAACTTCGCCTACCAGTGGGCGTTCTCGAACCCCGTCCGCAAGGTGTTCTACAACCTCACCATCACCGGCCTGTCCATCGCCGTCGCCTTCTTCATCGGCACGATCGAGCTCGTCGGCGTCCTGCACGACAAGCTCGACCTGCGCGACGACGTCACCGGCTGGATCGCCGGCCTCGACCTCGACAACGTCGGCTACATCATCGTCGCCCTCTTCGTCGTGGTGTGGGCGGTGGCACTGGCGTACTGGAAGGCGGCGAAGGTGGAGCAGCGGTGGGCCGTGCAGCCCGCCGACACCAACTAGGCGCCTTCGACGGTGGCCAGGTACAGCTTCACGTACCGCTCGGCGTCGATGTCCAACGCCACGTCCACCAGCGGCTGTTCACGCCTCTCCCCGTGGAGCTCCGACTCGCCCGGGCGCGGGCGGCGGTCGACGATCGTCTGTCCGCGGGCCGGGCCCGGCGCGAGGTTCACCTCCACCGGCAGCCGGTGGGTGGTCAGTCCCGCCGGGTCGGCGACCGCGCAGACCGCGCCCGCGTCGCCGAGGCCGCCGGAGGGGTCGTCGTAGGTGGCCGGGGTGCGGTGGGACAGCAGCCGCCCGGCCAGGCGCGCGCCGGGCTCGGCGCTCTCGCGCAGCCGCCGTACGTCCGCCGCCGGGACGATCACCCGCTCGAACACGTCGAGGCCGTACATGGTGATCGGCACCCCGGCGGTGAGCAGGATCGCCGCCGCCTCCGGGTCGTGCCAGACGTTGAACTCGGCGACCGGCGTGGCGTTCCCGGTGGCCACCGCGCCGCCCATGAACACGATCCGCTCGATGTTGCGGGTCACCTCCGGGTGCGTGCGCAGCAGCAGCGCGATGTTCGTCAGGGGCGCGGTGGGGACGAGGGTGACCGGACGGTCGGACGCCAGGATCTCGCGGCGCAGCAGCGTCACGGCGTCCACGTCCGCGGGCGTGCGGCGCGGTGCCGGGAGGCCGAGGTCGCCCATGCCGTCCCGGCCGTGCACGTGGTGCGCCGTGCGCACGGGCTCGATCAGCGGCCGCTCGGCGCCGCGTGCGACGGGGATGTCACCGGCGCCGGCCTGCTCCAGGACGGTCAGGGTGTTCCGTACCACCTGGTCCACGTCCGTGTTCCCGGCGACACAGCTGACCGCGCGCAGCTCCAGGCCCGGGTGGCGTACGGCGAACAGCAGGGCGAGGGCGTCGTCGACGCCGGTGTCGCAGTCGATGATCACGGGGATGGGCTGACCGGCCACAACAGCACTCCTTCCGTCGTACCGACCTTAGGACCACAGCCCGGTGCCGCGCGCCGCCACCCGCTCCCCGATCCGGTGCAGGAGTTCGCCGACGGGTAGGGGCCCGGGGCGGCTTCCGTCCCGCAGTCGTACGGCGGCCAGGTCGCTCTCGGCCTCCCGCTCCCCGATCACCGCCTGGTACGGCACGAGCCGCGCCGCCCAAATGCGGGCGCCCAGGCTGCCGTGTTCCGGCCCGGCGAGTTCGGCCCGCAGGCCGCGCGCGGCCGCCCGCCGCACGACCTCCTCCGCCCGCGCCGCCTGCGCCTCGGCGACCGGCAGCACCACCAGCTGCACGGGCGCGAGCCACGCCGGGAACGCCCCGCCGTGCTCCTCGATGAGGTGCGCGACCGCCCGCTCCACGCTGCCGATGATGCTGCGGTGCACCATGACGGGCCGGTGCTTCGCGCCGTCGGCGCCGATGTAGTGCAGGTCGAAGCGCTCGGGCTGGTGGAAGTCGATCTGGACGGTGGACAGGGTGGCCTCGCGGCCGGCGGCATCGGCGATCTGCACGTCGATCTTGGGCCCGTAGAAGGCGGCCTCGCCCTCGGCCTCCTCGTAGGCGATGCCGGAACCGTCCAGGACCTCCTTCAGCAGCGCGGTGGCCCGCCGCCACAGGTTCGGGTCGGCGACGTACTTGCCGCCCTCGCCGGGCAGGGACAGGCGGTGGCGGGCCGCGCGGATGCCGAGGTCGGCGTAGGCGCGGGTGATGAGGTCCAGGGCGGCGCGGGCCTCGTCGACGGCCTGGTCCAGGGTGCAGAAGATGTGCGCGTCGTTGAGGTGGATGGCCCGCACCCGGGTCAGTCCGCCGAGCACACCGGACAGCTCGGAGCGGTACATGCCGCCCAGCTCGGCCATGCGCAGGGGCAGTTCGCGGTAGCTGTGGGAGCGGGAGCGGTAGATGAGGGCGTGGTGGGGGCAGAGGCTGGGGCGCAGCACGACCTGCTCCGCACCCAGGTCCATCGGCGGGTACATGTCGTCGCTGTAGTGCGCCCAGTGGCCGGATACCTCGTACAGCTCGCGCTTGCCGAGGACGGGCGAGTACACGTGGCGGTAACCGGCCGCGGACTCGGCCTCGCGGATGTACTCCTCCAGGGTGTGGCGCACGATCGCGCCGTCGGGCAGCCAGTACGGCAGGCCCGAGCCGATCAGCGGGTCGGTGTCGAACAGACCGAGTTCACGGCCGAGGCGGCGGTGGTCGTGCATGGGGACTCCCTCGCTGGAAGGGGCGAGGAACCGGGAGACGCCGAAGCCCCGGGGCACTCGCCCCGGGGCTTCTCACTCAGCTCAGCTGTCAGCGCGCCGGGACACTCTCCGGCGTCGTCGTCATGGGAGACGGCTGGGCGCGCTTCATGGGCAGGACGATCTCAACGGACCGCGCGTCAACGCGACGGGTTTTCGTCCAGCCGGGCCCGCCGCCGCGCCCGCCCCTCACCCGGACGGCCCGGCACGCTGGTGGGCGAAGCCCCTGGGTGGTGCCGTGAGAGGACACACGCCCCTGAGGTACGTACGTCTGGAGGCACCCGCATGCCCCGTCCCCCGGCCCGCGTCCTGCCCGCCTTCGTCCTCTGCATAGCCGCCCTGCCGGCCGCGACCGCCTGCACGGCCGGGCTGACGGGACAGGCCGACGTCCCCCCGTCCGCCGCAGGGAACACGCGTCCGGCCGCCCCCACCTCCCCGATCACCGTCCCCGCGCTCACCGACGCGCAGGCCCAGGCCGCGCTGATCACCGAGGCCGACCTGGGTGCGCCGTGGGCGCCGGCCCAGGGCGCGGCAACCTGGCACGACGAACTGCTCAAGGCGCAGACCGACCTACCCGACTGCCAGCGTCTCCTCGACGCCGTCTACGCCGACGAGCTGCTCGGCACACCGACGGGGGCGCACGCGGTCGCTGGTTTCGACGACGGCGACGACGAGGCCCAGCTGCGCTACCAGGTCCTCGCCCACCGGCCGGCGGAGGTGGACCGCACCCTGGCCTGGCTGAGGACGCTGCCGCAGACATGCGCCCGGTTCACGGCGGCGACCACCCGGGCCGGCGTACAGAACGTGCAGGTCTTCGAGCTCGCGCTGCCGGACGTAGGGGACGCCCGCCAGGGCCTGCGGGTCACGCTCACCGGCGAGTCGGCCGACGGCGAGGCGGCCACCCTCGCCCTGGACGTCGCCGTCGTGCGCGTGGGCGACGACGCGATCACCCTCACCAACGGCGGCCTCGGAGCCGTATCCGCCGACTCGACGCGGCAGGCGGTCCAGCTGGGTGCGCGGCGCCTGACGGAGGTTCACCACCAGGCCCGCGGCCAGGCCTGAGACGCGTGCCCGCCGGACTGTTCGCCGCCGCCCACGTGGGTGAGGAGGTGAGCGGGTGACGCGCGGACACGTCGTCAGGTGCGGTCCGTCTCGGCGGCCCGCTGAGCGCCGTCCGGCCGCGCCCGCTCAGGCGGCCAGGCGGTCGACGGCCTCCTTGGCCTCCTTCAGGCCGACGCCCGTGGCCTCCCGGTACACCTTGATCGCCTGGATCGTCTTCCCCTCGCGGACGAGCGCGGCCACCTCGTCCATCCGCGGGTCCTTTTCGCACAGACCCAAGTGGTCGATGATCAGGTCGAGTTGGCGCTCGACGTGCGCAATGCGCCGGTCGGTCCGTGAGAGCCGGCTCTCGGTGTTGACGATGCTGATGAGCACGGCCAGGGCGACGACGAGGAAAGCCACTATGCCCATGACCGTGATCGTAAGGAACGCGTGCGTTTCCTGTGTCGTGGACACTCCGCCGGCCGGAGCGGCAATGCGTGCACGGAGACTGCCCGACGTGGTGGCCGGCGGCGGCTCCTCACAGAGGCGGCTGTGCGGGCGCGGGTCCGAGCGTCGTCGTGCCCGGAGCCGTGCGGTGGCCCAGCCCCGTCCGGTACGCATCCAGCGCCGCCTCGACCCGGCCGGTCCGGCGCAGCAGGTCGCCGAGGAGCCGGCACAGATCGGCCAGGTCGCGGGCCGCGCCCGCCCGCTCCAGCAGGCTCAACGCGCGGACGTAGTGCTCCTCGGCGGCCTCCGTGTCGCGTGCGTCCTCGGCGATGATGCCGAGCAGGCGGTGCGCGGCCGCCGCGTGGACGGCGCCGCGCTCGGGGGAGAGGTCGCCGAGGACACCGTGCAGCAGGGCGGCCGCCTCCTCCGACTTGCCGCGCCGGTGCAGGATGTCGGCCAGCTCGACGGCGACCCGGCTGGTGTAGAGGGCGGCGCGCCTGGCCGTCAGCATGGTCTGCGCGGTGCGCAACTCGCTCTCCGCGCACTCCAGTTCGCCGTTCTGGGCGTAGACGTAGCCGCGCATCCAGTGACAGTTGGCGAGTTCGGTACGGAGCTGCAGCTGGCGGTAGAGCTCGGCGGCCTTGGCGAGGGAGGCGTCGGCCTCGGTGACACGGCCCTCGGCCAGCAGGGTGCGGGCGACGGAGCGGTGCATCCGGGCCACCAGCGCCGGGTCGCCCGCCTGCGGGGCGAGGGCCAGCGCGAACTCGGCCGCCTGGGCCGCCCGCGCGTGCGCGCCCATGTCCATGTACGGTCCGATGACGCTGGCGTAGAGCAGCAGCAGGGCGTCCGGGTCGTGCAGGCCACCGCGGTTGAGCTCGTCGAGCGTGGTCTCCAGCAGGTAGACGGCGTACCGGAGTTCACCGGCCAGGTAGTGGGAGACGGCGCGGCCGCGCAGTGCGGGGACGCGGGCGGGCAGCGGTGCGTCGGCGAGGGCGCGCTCGGACCGCTCGAAGTGCTGCCGCCCGGTCTCCAGCTCGCCGGTCTCCAGGGCGCACTCGCCGAGCCCGAGGAGGGCCGCGGCCCGCACGTCGACGAGCTCGTGCTCCTCCGCCTCCGCGAGCAGCCGGGCGTACTGCTCGGCCGCCTTCTCGGTCTCCCCGGTGGCGAGCGTGCGCTGCGCCTCGGTCAGCCTGAGCCGCAGGTCGGTGGCGAGGTGGGCGGGACGTCCGGTGGCGAGCTCGTCGAAGGCGACCCCGAGCCGCTCGGCCAGGTGCCTCAGCGCCTCGTCGGAGGGCCTGACCCGCCCGGCCTCGAGCGTGGAGATGTAGGCGGATGTGTAGGCGGGCTCCGCCAACTGCCGCTGGGTCAAGCCCCGTTCGCGCCGTAACTGCTGCACCCTGCGCCCGATGGTCTCCGGGTCGTCCCGCTTCGCCATGCGGTTAATCATGCCAGTAAGTCGACTTATGGAGCCAGGAATTCCCTGACTTGTCGTCAACAAGGACGCGACGTCCCAACTCCCCCTGGCGCTCTTCCCGTTCGGCCGCCTCATTCCCTAGGTTAGGGAGCGCATTAAACGTGCTTAATCCATCACTGTCGTTGCGAGGTCGGTTGCCGTGCTCGGACGCACTGTCGCGCGCCATGGACGCACATCCGAACGTTACGTCAGAGGATTCGGTGCAGCCGTCATTGCCGTGGCCGCTCTGATCACAGCAGCCAACGCGGGTCCGGCAAGGGCAGCGGAGCCCGGACCGGCGCACCACGCCGTCCAGAGCCGCTGGTGGGGCGAAAACCCCAGGTGACTAGTCCGGCAGCGCCCGGCGCAGTGCCGTATCCAGGCGGCGGGCCAGCGTCTCGTCGCTCGGCGGGTCGTCGGCGAACAGGGCACCCAGCTCGGCGGTGAAGGTCTGCGTGAAGGCCCCGTAGAGCGGGGTGCGCGGGCGCTGCACCGCCTTCTGCAGGGCGGGGAGCAGGATGCGGCGGGCGTAGAGGGGGCGGCCGGCCGGGTCGCGGGGCATGTGGTCGGTGCGCTCGCCCGTGGGGGACGCCGAGGGGGTCGCCCCCGGGGTGGGTGCGGACGTGCACTTGACGTGGTCGTCCACGTACGCCGACGTGCGGGTCGCGGCGAAGCCCGCGTCGAGCAGGCAGCGTTCGCTCTCGGCGCTGGTGAGGAAGGCGATCAGTTGCGCCGCCTTGTCCGCCCGCTGCGAGTCCCGGGTCACCGCCAGGTTCTGCCCGCCGAGCACCGCCCGGCCGGGCAGCGGCGCCACGCCGAGCTGCTGCGGGGTGAAGGACTGGTGGAGCGTGCGGTAGGCGTACGGCCAGTGGCGCAGGAAGGCGGTACGGCCGTCCGCGAAGTCGCTGAGCGAGGCGGCCTCGTCGGAGTCGACGGCATCGTCGAGGGTGTACGGCTTCTCGGTGCGCAGGCGCAGCTCCGCGATGCCGTCGGTCAGCTCCTGGACGCCGGCGGTGTAGTGGCCGGAGGCGTCGGTCAGCGTGGAGTCCTTCGTGGCCGAGGCGAACGCCTCGATCGCGTTGACCGTACGGCCCTCGTACCCGGCGAGCTGCGTGGTCCACGCCTTCTCGAATCCCTTGGGCGGATGTGCGTCGAGGGTGTCGCCGAGGCTGCGCAGGTCCTGCCAGGTGGTGCCCGCGCCCAGGTCGGGCCGCTGGACGCCCGCCTCGTGGAGGTAGTCGCGCCGGTAGTAGAGCAGCCCGACGTCGCTGTTGAACGGCACCGCGTACTCCTTGCCCTTCCAGCGGGCCGTACTGGCGACCGACGCGATGACGTCGCCATCGACCGCCTTGTCGGCCAGCGGACGGATCAGCCCGGCCTCGGCGAACTCCGGCACCCAGGTCACGTCCAGGTTGACCACGTCGTACTTGGCGCTGCCCGACTGCAGGGCGCCCAGCAGCTGGCTGCGCTGTTCGTCGGCGGAGCCGGGGAGTTCCACCAGGCGGGCGTGGTAGCGGGAGTTCTCCTTCTCCTGCTGCCGGTTCCAGGCGTCGATGAGCTGCTGGCGGATGCCGTTCTTGCCGGTCACGTCCCGGCCGCTGGCCACCACTATGTCCCCGGGCACGTCGGCGGCGGGCGTCTGGGACACCCGTGGGCCGCCCCCGGTGCAGGCGGTGGCCGCGAGCAGCGGCAGCAGGAGCAGTACGGCCAGTCGTCGTGCCATCGGTCCTCCCCCCTCACGATGCGCACGGGCCGGCATCGCCCGCCCTCGCCCCTCACGATGCGTACGGGCCGGCGTCATCAGTCCTCCCCCGTTCCCACGCGCGCGACCTCGTCGTGCAGGCCCGTGCCGAGGTCGTCGCCCGCGTCCAGGCAGCGGCCGCCGCTCGCCTCGGCGATCCGGGCGTCGGGGCGGCCCTTGTCGCAGGAGCCGCTGGCCAGGGACACCATGTCCACCGGCACCTTCTCCTGCCGTGCCCTGGCCAGCACGTCGTCCAGGTTCCTGCCGGTCAGCCGGTTGTCGTCCTCGTCGTCCGTGATGTAGACGATCAGCTGCGGCCGCTTGTCGTCGGTGCCGCGGCGCGCCATGTCGTCGAGCGCGGCAAGCAGGGCCGCGTGCGGGTCGGCCTCGGCGTCCCGCACCTGCGCCTTGGTGTCGATGGCGTGCTCGGCCTCGCCGCGGCGGTGATGGCCGAAGGGGAGCGGCATGTCGTACCGCCGGTCGCCGGACGTCCCGTACACCGCCCACACGCCGTACTCGTCCTGGGTGCCGAGGCCGCCGAGGGACTGCTTCAGGATGCCGGGGCCGCCGCTGGGCCCCTGCCACTGGGCGGTCATCGATCCGGAGCTGTCGAGGAGGTAGAGGACCCGGCCGGGGCCGTTGGCGCTGCGGTACCGCTCGAGCGCCGTGTCCATCGCCGCCTGCCCTGCGGAACCGGGCAGCGGGCTGGGGTTGCGCAGGACGCCGTCGCCGGGGTGGTCCGTGTCGAGCAGAGGGTGGCCGGAACCCGACGCGGACCGGAAGCCGGCGCTGCGGAACGCGGCGAGGCCCTCCTTGCCGGTCAGCCAGTCGTGGAAGCGGGCGACCGCGTCGACCCGCGCCGCCGCGTCCCGGACGGCGCCTTCCCAGTGGACCCGCACGAAGGTGGGCGTCAGGCCCGGTACGTCGTCGGGGTACTCGGCGGTCCGCGGCACGCGCGTGGTCCCGGCGCAGCCGACACCGCTCTTCAGCAGGAACTCCGGGACCAGAGCGGCGGTGCGGTTGTCCGCGGCGTGGTCGTCCGGCAGCGTGCACAGCAGGTCGGCGGCCATCGGCGCGGGCGGTCCCGTCGGGCGGACGCCCTGTTCCGCGCTGCGCGGGTCGGCCGTGCCGCCGCCGTACAGGCCGATCGTCGCCAGCAGGGCCGAGTCGGTCACCTCCGGGTCGCTGCGGCGCAGTTCGGCGGTCGGGTCCTGCTTCTTCAGGTCCGCGATCAGCTGGGCCAGCGGGCGCCCGACGCGCTGGTCCAGGCCGGCTCCGGCGATGTTCTGCGGCACGGCCAGCACGACCGGGGAATACACGAACGGCTCGGTGTCCGGTCCGAGTTCGGTGAAGACGCGGTCGGTCTGGTCGGTGGTGACCCGGGCCACGTCCGTGATCGATGCGGGTATCCACACGTCCGGCTGCGGCCCGACGTCCCGCTGCGGGTTGGTGTCCTCCTCGCGGGGCTCCTGCCAGGCGCCGGTCTGCTGGTGCAGCGCGCCGACCGCTGTGGCCGCGCCCGCGCTGTAGACGGTGATGCCGGTACGGCGGCAGCCGTGCCCGGTGGTGTTGGCGTCCGAGGTGAGATACGCGTCCGCGGCCGCGCGCACCGTCGGCTCCAGGTCGGGGTCGGTGAGGAGGCGCAGTTCGAGCGGCGGCGCGCAGGAGTGGTCGTCGCCGAAGCCGATGAGCTTGTAGCAGCCGAGACTGAGGGCGACCAGCGCGAGCACCAGCGTGGCGCTCACGGCGACACGGACCCGGACGCGCAGCCCGCCGAACCAGCGGATGAGGGCTCCGATCCAGGTGCGGAGCGGGCCGAGGAGTGCCCGGAGCGGGTTGCGGGACCCGGAGTCGGAGCCCGTCGGCCGCGCCGATTCCGGTCGTTCGGTGCGCGGCGGCTGCTCGGACGACTGCGAGGAGGGCGCCGGCTGCTCGGACGACTGCGGGAAAGGGGCCGGCTGCTCGGACGACTGCGGAGGCGGCAGCGGCTGCTCGGACAACTGCGGAGGCGGCAGCGGCTGCTCGGACAACTGCAAAGGCGGCAGCGGCTGCTCGGACAACTGCGAAGGCGGCAGCGGCTGCTCGGACAACTGCAAAGGCGGCAGCGGCTGCTCGGACAACTGCGAAGGCGGCAGCGGCTGCTCGGGCGAACGCGGTGCTGCGGAAGGCTCCGGTTGCTGCGAGGGCTCCGGCTGCTCCGGGGGCGCAGCCCGCCCGGGCAGCCCTTCGCCGAGGGGTGCCGGCCCGGGTCCGTGCGCCACCGCCTGCGCCGACTCGTCCCCCTGCGGCGCCACGGCCCGCGCGGCCAGCAGCACGTCCGTGCCCGGCTCCCCGGCATGCTGCGGCTCCCACAGGTCCCCGAGCGTGGTGGTGTGGCCCGCTGCGGCCATCCGGCCCCGCAGCCGTTCGAACAGCTCCAGAAATGACAACTCCCCGTCCACGTCGAGGAGTTGTACGAGCTCGTCGGTGAACGGCGTCGGTCTCGTGCCGTCCCCCGAGTCGATGAGGCGGTTGGCCTGCACGCTCATCAGCAGCAGGATCTTCTGCCGACGGTCGGCGAAGTCGTGCCAGATCTTGTCGGCGTTACCCGCGTAGCAGCAGTCGAGGATCACCACGACCCGCTCGGCGCGGCTCCCGGCGAGCTCGGTGAGCACACCGGTGAAGGCGACGGCGCCGGGAAACACCGCCCGGCCGCCCGCGACGACGCGCGCGTTACGCATCTGCAGGAACAGCTCGTCGCCCGCACTGGGCACGGCACCGTGTCCGGCGAAGTAGCACAGCAGCAGCCCCTCGGCCTCCTGGGCGGCGGTGCGCAGCTCCTCGCTGAAGTCGTCCAGGGACGGCGAGCGGCACACGGTGATCTCCCGCTCGTCGACCGCCCCGCCGCTGCGCAGCACGTCCCTGAGCCGGTTCAGGTTGTGCCGGACACCGGGCAGGCCGCCGGGCACGCCGTCGGGCTCGGCCGGTCGGGTGTGGTCGTACTCGGACACGCCGACCAGCAGCGCCCGGTTCACCCGCCCACGCGGGTCGAAGCGGTTCACGGGCTATTCCCCGTCGAGGTTCACCGGATCGACGTGCGCCTCGGGCGGATCACCGCTCTCCACCTCGCGGCGGTTGGCCTGCCAGGCCGCCACCGCCCGCCGGGTCTGCGCCAGCAGTTCCTTGAACACGATGTCGGCTCCCGCCCCGACCAGGACCAGCACGATCTCCATGCCGATCCCCATGTGACCGGGCGGCGCGTCCGTGCCGAGCCGCTCGAGGATCCGCAGCTGCCCGTCGCGGGCCAGTCCCTCCAGCGGTTTCTCCCGCTCCAGCCACGCCTTCAGCGCGCCGACGTCGTTTCTGCTCGCACTCCCGTCCAGCCGGACCCGGATGCCTCTGCCGACCACGCCATCCCCCTCAGACATAACTCACCATTCTGGCACCACAGTCGGCGTCAGAGGGAGAGGTCGTACCGGACACACGCAATCACTTGGGCGGCCGCCTGTCAGCAACTCCTGTCGAGACCTGCCGGCAACGCCCGGCCGACCCCGGTCAGTGCTGCGCCTGGAGCTGCCGCAGCTGCCGCTGCACATGGTCCAGCGCGCCGCGGCGCCGGCCGGGGACACGGCCGCGCAACTCCGCGAGGGCCGACCCGAGTTCACGGGCCTGGGCCGCGTCGCGGATCTGCCCCCACTGGTGGTGCGCGCGGTCGACGGCGGCCTCGACCGCGGGGGCGTCGGGGGGCTGCCCCATGGCCAGGCGAGTGGTGGCGACGGTCAGCCAGGCGCGGCAGCTGCGGACGGCGTCCCCGGCGAACATCGCCAGGTCCGCGCGGACCTCGGCCCAGTGCAGCGCGTCCTCGGAGGCGGCTCCGTGCTCCCGTACGGCGGCCTGCTCCCAGCGGGCGGCGAGCGCGTCGGCGTCGCCGTGCCGGCCGGACTGGACGCAGGCGGTGATGGCGGCGTGCGGGTCGGTCGTCGCCGGCCGCTGCGCCGTGAGCACGAGGCCTGGGCCGCCGTTCTCGCCGACCAGCCGCGCCAGCGCCTGCTGGTGCAACTGCTCCAGGGGCGGCCGGTGTCCGCTGCGCAGGATCGTCGCCACCGCCTTCATGTACGACGGCGCCGCCACCGTACGCCGGGACGGCGGCGGCGCGATGCGCCCGTACACGGCGGTGGTGTGGCCCGAGTCGAGTGGACGCGCCCGCAGTTGTTCCCAGCTGTCCGCGTCCGCGTGGAGGTCGACCACGAGCGTCGTCGTCCCGGCCGGGCGCAGCCGGAGTTCCTCGCGCAGCCAGTGCCAGGGCAGTGCCGTGTAGCGGACCGTCGCCGGGGTCGTGCGGGCCAGTGCCAGGTGGGGCAGGTGCTGGCGCCGGTCGAGCTGGAGCTGGCCGGTGACGAAGACGGTCAGCGGTCCGGGGGCCGCCGCGGCCGCGCGCAGCCGGGTCAGGACGGCCTGCGGCTCGAGCGGGTCGGCGAGTTCGACGACGGTCGCGGTGTCCGTGCCGGACAGCACGGCGGGCGGGACGGCGGCGAGCACGGGGAGCACGGACGCGGCGTCCACCAGGCGCCCCCTGCCCACGGGCGAGGCCGCGAGCAGCAGCACGGTTCCGGGCATCGTCCCCCCGTCGGTGTTTCTGTCGGACGCGTACGGCAGCACCGTAACCGCTGCGGCTGCATAGGCGGGTGTCACGGCTGCGCACTCCTGCCCCCGGCGTCGGGTGCGGCGGCCCGCCGTACCGCGAAGATCGTCGTGTCGTCGGCCAGGTGCCCGCGGCAGTGGCGCAGCGTGCCGTCCCGGACGTGGGCGACCAGCCGCTGCGGCTCGGCAGTGCGCGGATCTGCGGCGACGGCGCGGGCCGGCACAGCGGCGAACGGAACGGCGGCGACGGCGCGGGCCGACACAGCGGCGAACGGAACGGCGGCGACGGCGCGGGCCGACACAGCAGCGAACGGAACGGCGGCGACGGCGCGGGCCGACACAGCAGCGAACGGAACGGCGGCGACGGCGCGGGCCGACACAGCGGCGAACGGAACGGCGGCGACGGCGCGGGCCGACACAGCGGCGAACGGATAGAACGTCCCGACGCCGCGCGGGCCTCCGTCACGCCGTCGGTGAACAGCAGCAGGGTCTCGCCGGGGCGAGGTTCGCCCGCCGCACCGGCGGCGGACCGACGGCGGCGAGCTCGCCGAGGCCGAGCGGGAGCCCGTCGCCGAGCGGCAGCAGCCGTACGCCCCCGGGGGCCGACCACCAGGGGCGGCTCGTGGCCGAAATTGACCACCTCCACAGCGCCCGGGTCGTCCTCGGGGAAGCCGGGCAGGACGGCTGTGGCGAAGCGGTCGCCGTCGTCCCGGCCGAGGGCGGCGGTGTGGCAGCGGTGCCGCAGCATGCGGATCCCCAGGCGTTCGGCGACGGTCGCCAGATCCCGTTCGTGGTAGGCCGCCTCCGCTCGCCGCGCACCCGGACCGCGCAGGTCGGCACGGCGAGAACACCGCCCGCGGCGACGAGGATGAAGCCGGGCGCCCCAGTCCGGTACTGGTGCGGCCCAGGCGCTGTCCACCAGGACGTACGTGACGACGGACAGCGCGGCGAACACCGCCGTGGCCCGCCTCGCAGATCGCGGCGGAGATGCAGGGCACCAGCACGATCCAGAAGATGATCCGGAACTCGCCGGTGGTGTTCCAGTCCACCACCGGGATCGCGACGAGCAGCAGCAGCGCCGGCACCCAGGCCACGCTGCGCCCGCGCACGCGCACGCGCTGCTGCCGGTGCAGGACGTCTTGGCGACCGGATCGCGGATACCGGTCGAGCAAACTCCGGCCCCCGCCGCCGTCGCTCACGGCCCTCAGCGAAACACAGGCGGCACGGGCCGCAGGCGGGCCGGGGAATCCGCCTCGAACACGCCGTTCCGCCGACTTGCCGACGCCCGTTCCCAGGTGTGCTCTGGTAGGCGGGGGCGAAGAGAGAGGAGTGCTCTCATGGCTCACGCGGCACCCGTGTCCGGCGGCACCACCCGCGGCACCCGCACGCCCGACATCTTCAGCGAACGGACCCACGCCACCGCGAGGTGGGCGGTACCCGTCCTCCTGGGACTCGTCTACGGCTATTGGGCCGCGGCCAACCGGCGCAGCGGCGGACCGATCACGGGCTGGAACGTCCTGTTCGGCTTCGTGACCGCGATCGTGTTCATGGTGGTGATGGCCGGCGTGCTGTACGTGGCCCCGCGCCTGAGGCGCGAACAGCACGCCCTGCTGTGGTTCGCCTTCACCGGCGTGGCGTTCGGCTTCCTGTACAGCCAGACCGGCGCGGCGGTCCTCAGGTCCATCGGCATGGCGCTGGCGGTCGCCGGGTTGGTGGGCGTCGTGCTCTTCTACTGGTGCTACACGCACGAGGATGCGGAGGGTCATCGGATCGGCCGCGAGGACGCGGGGGACCACCGGGTCGGCATCGAGGACGCGGGAGGCCACCGGATCGGCATCGAGGACGCGGAGGGCCACCGGATCGGCTGACGGAGCGCGCCCGGCCCGGCACCGCCACTGGCCCAACCGGGTCACCCGAATGCCGTCCCCCCGCTCGCGCGCCAGGCCCGCAGGCCCTTGCCTAAGAGGGTGCCCCCACATCTGCGGAGCGGCCTGTCGGCCGTGCTGATCGCCCTCTCCTGCCTGCTCATGCCGTTCGGCGCGCTGTCGGCCTGGGCGGCATACGGGCTCGCCGACACCGGCCGCTACGTCACCACGATGGCGCCGCTCGCCGGCGACCCGGACGTGCGTGACGCGATCGCGGACACCGTCGGAGCGGGGATCATGCACGAGATCGGCCACGAGCTGGACGTCCGGCCGATGCGGGGCACGGTGGCCCCCTTCGTGCACGACGCGGTGCGCTCGTTCACGCAGACCGCGGCCTTCCGCACGGCGTGGAACGAGGGCAACCGGGCCGCCCACGACGCCGTGCTGCGCGCACTGCGTGACGAAGGCGACGAGCGCGACCACCCGGTCACCGTCGACCTCGCCCCCATCACCGCCCAGGTCAAACGCCAACTCGTCCAGGATCACGTGCCGCTCGCGGACCGCATTCCCGTCGAGCACACCGAGGTCGCCCTGCTCCCGGCCCAGGAGCTGAGCCGCCTCAGAAAGGGGTTCCGCGTGCTGGAAATCGCTGGCTTCTGGCTCCCCGTAGCGGCCGTCGCGTTCGCCGTCGCCGGCATCGCGCTCGCCGCCTGCCGCCGCCGCGCGGTCACCGCCATCGCGCTCGGCACCGCCCTCGGCGGCGCGCTGCTCGCCCTCGCCCTCGCCGTCGGCCGCAGCCTGACCCTCGCCGACCTGCCCGACGAGGTCTCCCAGCCGGCCGCGGGCGCCGTCTACGACGCCCTGACGGCCACCCTGCGCACGGCGTGCTGGCTGCTGATGGCGCTCGGCCTGACGGTGGCCGCCCTCACCTGGCTCACCGGCCTCTCCGGCCGCCTGGGTCCGTTCCGCCTCGGACGACGTCGGCGAGCGTCCGCAGCGCCCGCTCCAGCTCAGGCTCAGCAGCCGACGCGAGCCCAAGTCTGACCGCGTCCGGGGTGCGGGCTGGGTCGACGGTCGGCCGCCGCGCGGGCGAGTCGGACGCGGTGCTCGTCGTCATCGGATTGTGCAGCGTCGGCTGGAGGTAGAGCGCGGACAGGGGCGCCGAGCGGTGGGCGGCGGCGAGGGCGTCCGGGCACAGGCCCTCCTCGTCCGTGGCCAGCGGGACCAGGGAGATGCCCAGCCGGGCCGCGATCTCCTTGACCAGCGGATACGTCAGCGCCTCCACGCCGACGCGGCCGCCCGGGCGGACCAGGGAGGCCAGGGCGGCGGCGATGGCCTGCCGGGCGTTGCCCGTGAAGAGCAGCTGGGCCGGGTCGGGACGCCAGCCCCGGGTGGCGAGCAGGGCGGCGGCCGCCGCGCGGGCCGCGGGGGTGCCGGTGGCGGCGGCCGGGCGCAGTGCCTCGGTCAGCGCGTCGGGCCGCAGCAGGGGCGCGAGGGCGGGCGCGAGGAGTTCGGACTGGCCAGGCGCGGAAGGGTAGTTGAGCGCGAGAATTCAACGAGGTACTGGGGGAGTTCCTGGCGCGGGTGGACCGCCCCTCGTAGTCTCGTGGCCGTGACCAACCAGCGCGGACGGCGGCTCGGTGCCTGGTGTGCCGGGCTGCTGTTCGCCGGGGTGAGCGTGATCGTCGGCTTCCGGGTCGCCGACAGCGATGGCATCACCCCCGTACCGCAGCTGCTCGCCTTCCTGCCGTGGCTGCTCGCGCCCACCGCACTCGGGCTGCTGCTCACGCTGCTCGGGCGCTGGTGGGCCGGGGCGGTGTGGGGCGTGGCGGTGCTCGGGCTGCTGGCGTGGTTCATCGAGCCGTACGGCAGGAGCGGCGAGCCGGACGGCGTCCCCGTCGCCGAGGTGCGGGTGCTGACCTCGAACGTCGAGTTCGGGCGCGGCACCGGGTCCCTCGTGCCCGTGATCCGGCGCGAGAAGCCCGACGTCGTGTTCGTGGAGGAGTGCGAGTACACCTGCCAGGCGACGCTGCGGCGGGACATCGGCGGCGCCTATCCGTACCGGCAGGCCGTCGTGGCCGGCGGTTCGCAGGGATCCCTCGTCCTCAGCCGCTACGCGCTGCGGGGCACCGACGGGGTGCGCGGCACGATGGGCATGCCCGGCGCCGTCGCCGACGTGCGCGGCCACGCCCTACGGCTCCAACTCGCTCATCCCATGCCCCCGCTGCCCGGCCAGGTGGCGCTCTGGCACCGGGAGCTCGGCAGGCTGCGCGCCTTCGCCGCCGGCTCCAAGGGCCCCACCATCCTCGCCGGCGACTTCAACGCCTCCCAGGACCACGCGGCCTTCCGCCGCATCCTCGACACCGGCCTGAGCGACGCCGCCCGCCTCGCCGGAGCCGACCGCACCCCCAGCTGGCCGGCCCGCACCGCCCCGGCCCTCGGCGCCCAGATCGACCACGTGCTCGTGTCGAAGGACTTCTCCGCGAGCAGCGCCCGCTTCCTCGACCTGGCCGACACCGACCACCGCGCGCTGCTCGTCGACCTCACGCTTCACCAGCGCACATGACCCGGCAAGGCCCCGGGCGTGCTGCCCCTGACGGGCTGTCCCTGACGTGCTGCCCCTGACGGGCTACCCCTGACGTGCTGTCCCTGACGTGCTGCCCCTGACGGGCTACCCCTGACGTGCTGTCCCTGACGGGCGGCACGTCCCGCGAGCTCCCCCGCGCCGCGGCGGTCGACGCGACGACGGACCGCACGGGACCGCACGGGACCGCACGGATCGCACGGGACCGCCGGCGGCACGGTACGCCTGCGCGGCCGCGGCCTGGGCCGGTCGGGCCCCGGCCACGGCAGCCGTACCGGTCGCGGCGGCGACGGTGACGACGGCGGCGGCCCGCATCACCGAACGGCGCGCGATCGCGCCGGCCACGACGTCGCCGACGTACTCGTTGTCGCTGGTGTTGGGCACCTCGTGGAAGCAGGCGTCACCACACCGGAAACGACAGGTCAGGGCGGACCCGCCCGCCGGGATGCGAGGCGGACGGCGTTCCGATCAACGGCAGCAGCTTGCGCACTTTACTCTCCCCTTGCATGCCCTTGGCGTGTACGTGACGTTAGGTGTACCCCTGTTCGGGTGCGCTGCCGCGGAATGAACGGATGGCGAACGGGCGGAATCCGAAAGGAGGTTGGCGTGGAGGCCGGGTCAGCACGGGCGGACGGCCGCGGACGGCGTTGACACGCACCGCTTCTCGGCGCTCTCCCCTGCCCAAGATCGCCACCCAGGGCCGCTAACCTTACGTGTCCGTCCTGGCCAGGGATTGACGGGCACCAACTCACGCGAAGGGTTGCGCACATGGGCATTCTCACTCTCCTGCGGAACGCATTCGGCCGATCACGCAAGGGGCGTACGGCCGAAGCAGAGGGTGCGGAGCAGGTCCCGTCCCGGGAGACGGCGCCGGCGCAGGACACGGCCCCCGCGCAGCAGCCGGAGCCGAAGGTCCCCTCCCCGGCGACCGAACCGACCCCCGAGCCCACCGCCACCGCGCACGTCCCCGACCCGCGCACCTCCCTCCGGGACGAACACGAACTGGTCGCGGCGGCCTTCGACAACATCACGGTCCCCAAGCCGGCCAAGCCGGTGGAGCCGACGGGGGCTGAGGAACCGGCGGTGACTGAGGAGCCGCCCGTGGCTGAGCAGTCGGTGGCTGAGCAGTCGGTGGCTGAGCAGTCGGAGGTGGCTGAGCCGCCGACAGTGGCTGAGCAGCAGACCACGGCGGCGGAGCCGGTCGCGGAGGAGCCCATCGCGGAAGAGCCCATCGCGGAGGAGGCCGTCGCGGAAGAGCCCGCCACGGAGACGCCCGCCACGGAGGAGCCCATCGCGGAAGAGCCCGCCACGGAAGAGCCCGCCACGGAGACGCCCGCCACGGAGGT
>NZ_JBEXHW010000024.1:66936-103683 GCF_040608235.1 Streptomyces sp. NPDC005202
AGAGCCCGCCACGGAGACGCCCGCCACGGAGGAGCCCATCGCGGAAGAGCCCGCCACGGAAGAGCCCGCCACGGAGACGCCCGCCACGGAGGAGCCCGTCGCGGAAGAGCCCGCCACGGAGGAGCCCGTCGCGGAGGAGCCCGTCGCGGAGGAGCCCGTCGCGGAGGAGTCTGCCCCGCAGACGCTTGCCGCGAAGGAGCCGGTGACGGAGGCGCGCACCGCGGAGGAGCCCGTCGCAGCAACGCCCGCCACGGAGGAGCCCGTCGCGGAAGAGCCCGCCACGGAGACGCCCGCCACGGAGGAGCCCGTCGCGGAGGAGTCTGCCCCGCAGACGCTTGCCGCGAAGGAGCCGGTGACGGAGGCGCGCACCGCGGAGGAGCCCGTCGCAGAGACGCCCGCACCGGAGGAGCCGGTGACGGAGACGCCGACGGCCGAGGAGCCGGCCGTGGCCGAGGAGCCGGCCGTGGCCGAGGAGCCGGCCGTGGCCGAGGAGCCGGCGGCGGTTGAGGAGCCGGCGGCGGTTGAGGAGCCAGCGGCGGTTGAGGAGCCAGCGGCGGTTGAGGAGCCGGCGGCGGTTGAGGAGCCCAAGGAAGAGGCGCCGGTCGCCTTGGAGCCGAAGGCGGTGGAGGAGCCGACACCGGAGCCCGAGCCGGTCGCCGAGGGGCCGGCTTCTCAGCCGGAGCCCGAGCAGACGGTCGAGCCGGAGCCGCAGCGGCAGCCGGAGCCCGAGCAGACGGTCGAGCCGGAGCCGGATCCTGTGGCAGAGCCGGTGGCCACAAAGGCGGACGAACCGCAAGCCGCCGACGATGAGGACGCCCCGCAGGGAACACCCGCAACACCCGCACCCGACAACGAGACCGTCACGGGTAGTGCGAGTGGGAACGATAACGCCGAAGGCGAAGCCGAGGCGTCCCCCGCGAAGCCCGCCGTCCCCGCAGCCCGCCTCCGCTCCCACGCCCCCGGCCTCACCACCGCCTACAAGGCCGCCGCAGCCGCCCTCAAGAAGTACGACCTCACCGGCACCCGGGCCAAGGTCTACCTCGTCCTCGACCGCTCCGCCTCCATGCGCCCGTACTACAAGGACGGCTCCGCCCAGGCCCTCGGCGAACAGACCCTCGCCCTCGCCGCCCACCTCGACCCCGAGGCCACGGTCCACGTCGTCTTCTTCTCCACGGAGGTGGACGGCACCACCGACCTCACCCTCACCGACCACGAGAACAAGATCGACAACGTCCACGCCTCCCTCGGCCGCATGGGCCGTACGAGCTACCACGCAGCCGTCGAAGCCGTACTGACCCACCACAAGAAGTCGGCGGACCCCGCCACCCCCGCCCTCGTGATCTTCCAGACGGACGGCGCCCCCGACGCCAAGACCCCCGCCACCCAGTCCCTCACCGACGCGGCGAAGAACCACCCCACCGTCTTCTTCTCCTTCGTCGCCTTCGGCGAGCACGACAACAAGGCCTTCGACTACCTCCGCAAACTGAAGACCGACAACGCGTCCTTCTTCCACGCGGGCCCGACCCCGCGCGAGCTCACCGACCAGGAGCTCTACGAGGGCGTACTGGCCGCCTGGCGCCCGTAACCCCTCGAGACCGCCGGACGACACAGCGCGCCGCCCGCTTCCCACCCCTTAAAACGGGAAGCGGGCGGCCCACCCATGTCGGCTACGATTTCAAGGTTCGTAGACGAATCGGACGGCCCGGAAACCGCCGCCGCCGTCACCCCACGTAGCGACTTGGGAGCAGCCCGCGATGGCTCGACACCTCATCACCAGCGCCCTTCCGTACATCAACGGGATCAAGCACCTGGGCAACATGGTGGGGTCCATGCTCCCGGCGGACGTGTACTCCCGCTACCTGCGCCAGCGCGGCCACGACGTGCTCTACATCTGCGCGACGGACGAGCACGGCACCCCGGCCGAGCTGGCCGCGAAGGAGCAGGGCCTGCCGGTGGACGTGTTCTGCGCGCAGGCGCACGACGCCCAGAAGGCGGTCTACGACGGCTTCGCGCTGGCCTTCGACCACTTCGGCCGGAGCTCCTCTCCCCAGAACGTGGAGATCACGCAGCACTTCGCCCGCAGGCTCAAAGAGAACGGCTTCATCGAAGAGCGCGCCATCCGCCAGGTGTACAGCCCCGCCGACGGCCGCTTCCTCCCGGACCGCTACGTCGAGGGCACCTGCCCCCACTGCGGCTACGACAAGGCCCGCGGCGACCAGTGCGAGAACTGCACCCGCGTCCTGGACCCGACGGACCTGATCAACCCGCGCTCGGCGATCTCCGGCTCCACGGACCTGGAGGTCCGTGAGACCAAGCACCTGTTCCTGCTGCAGTCCAAGCTCCAGCACGAGGTCGAGGAGTGGGTCGCCCGCCACGAGAACGACTGGCCGCAGCTGGCGGCGTCGATCGCCCGCAAGTGGCTGAACGAGGGCCTGCACGACCGCGCGATCACCCGTGACCTGGACTGGGGCGTCCCCGTCCCGGCGGACACCTGGCCGGAGCTGGCGGCCGAGGGCAAGGTCTTCTACGTCTGGTTCGACGCACCGATCGAGTACATCGGCGCGACGAAGGAGTGGTCGGACCAGGACCCGGAGAACCGGGATTGGAAGTCCTGGTGGTACGACGTCGACACCGACGTCCGCTACACGGAGTTCATGGCGAAGGACAACGTCCCCTTCCACACCGTCATGTTCCCGGCCACGGAACTCGGCGTGCGGGAGCCGTGGAAGAAGGTCGACTACGTCAAGGCCTTCAACTGGCTGACGTACTACGGCGGTAAGTTCTCCACGTCCCAGAAGCGGGGCGTCTTCACCGACCAGGCCCTGGAGATCCTGCCCGCCGACTACTGGCGCTACTTCCTGATCGCCAACGCCCCCGAGTCGGACGACGCGTCCTTCACCTGGGAGCACTTCACGGCGACCGTGAACAAGGACCTGGCCGACACCCTCGGCAACTTCGTCAACCGCGTCCTGTCCTTCTCGAAGAAGCGCTTCGGCGAGGAGGTCCCGGCGGGCGGCGAGCCGGGCGAGCCGGAGCGGAAGCTGGGCGAGGAGATCGCGCGCCTCCTCGCCGAGTACGAGGAGTACATGGAGACCCTCCAGTTCCGCAAGGCGGCCGCCTCCCTGCGCGCCCTGTGGTCCGCGGGCAACTCCTACCTGGAGGAGAAGGCCCCCTGGCTGGAGATCAAGACGAACAAGGAGGGCGCGGCTCTCACGCTCCGCACCGCGATGAACCTGATCCGCCTCTACGCGGTGGTCTCGGAGCCCTTCATCCCGACCACGGCGAAGACCATGCGCGAGGCGTTCGCCCTGCCGGACGACACGGCGACGTGGGTGACGACGGACGAGGCGAAGTCCCTGACCGCGGTCCCCGCCGGCACCCCCTTCACGGTCCCCCCGGTCCTGTTCGCCAAGCTCACGGACGCGGACCTGGAGACCTACAAGGAGCGCTTCGGCGGCACCCCCGAGTAACCCGCCAAGCATCGTTTCCTGAAGGCTCGGTGACGTTGTACGACGTCACCGAGCCTCACCCTGCTGTGGCTGACGCCCGATAAAACAGCCGACATCAAGTCGTGGCTTGCCCGGCTGCGGACTTCCAGTCAGGGCAGATCGGTCCGACCCGGGTATCACCGCCCATTCCGCACCTAGACTTTTACGGCTGCCCGGGGAAGGGACGTCCGTGAAAGCTGGGGGGACAAACGAGATGGTTGCGCAGTCGGGGGAGTCGGACACGGGGGTTCCTGCACCCGGTCAGCGGGTCACAGTGCGGCACCGCCCCTGGGTGGTCACCGACGTCGTCCGCTCGACCGCGGCGAGTGACGACCCGGCGCGCGCCGCCGAGGCCGCCACCGCCCACCTGGTCAAGCTGTCCTCGCTGGAGAGCGACGGCCGGGACGAGGAACTGCGGGTCGTGTGGGAGCTGGAGCAGACGACGGACGTCCACGACCAGTACGAGCTGCCTTCTCCCCACAACGGTTTCGACGAGCCGGGACGGCTCGACGCCTTCCTGGACGCGGTGCGCTGGGGCGCCATCGCCTCCGCCGACAAGACCGCGCTCCAGGCCCCGTTCCGCTCCGGCGTGGAGATCCAGGACTACCAGCTGGACCCGGTGGTCCGTGCCCTCTCCATGCCCCGTACCAACCTGCTGATCGCGGACGACGTGGGTCTCGGCAAGACGGTCGAGGCCGGCCTGGTGATGCAGGAGCTGATGCTGCGCCACCGTGCCCGGTCCATGCTGATCGTGTGTCCCGCCGGCCTGACCCTTCAGTGGCGGGACGAGATGCGGGAGAAGTTCGGCCTGGACTTCCGGATCGTCGACACGAAGATGCTGCGCGAGCTGCGCCGGGCGGCGGGTCCGTACGCCAACCCGTGGACGCACCATCCTCGGCTGATCGTCTCGATCGACTGGCTGAAGCGTGAGCGTCCGCTGCGGATGCTGCGCGAGGTGCTGCCCCAGGTGCCGGAGTACCCGCGCGCCTTCGACCTGCTGGTCGTGGACGAGGTGCACACCTGTGCCCCGTCCGGGACGGGCAAGTACGCCGTGGACTCGCAGCGCACCCAGGCGGTGAAGCTGCTGGCTCCCCACTGCGAGCACCGGCTCTTCCTCTCCGCGACCCCGCACAACGGCTACCTGGAGTCCTTCACGGCGCTCCTCGAACTGCTCGACGACCACCGTTTCGCCCGGGGCGTCAAGCCGTCGAACGAGCAGCTGAGCCGGGTGATGGTGCGCCGGATGAAGTCGGACCTTCCGCCCCTGTGGAACGGCAAGCCACGTTTCCCGAAGCGCGTGCCGCACGCGCTGGAGATCGACCACAGCGACGAGACGCGGGAGGCGTACGCGAAGCTGGCGGAGTACGCGCGTTCCCGGCGCGGCGACCAGGGCGGAGGGAAGGCGGGCCGGACGGCCGCCGACTTCGTGACGACGTTGCTGAAGAAGCGGTTCCTGTCGTCGCCCAAGGCGTTCGCGGAGACCATTCACACGCACCTGGGCACGATGACGGCCCGGCGGGCCGCCCCTGAGGAGGAGCCCGCCACGAGCGTCCGCGTGCTGCGACCGCTGATCGAAGGGGTCGAGGAGGCCGAGGAGGCGGACGAGCAGGAGCAGGCCGAGGCGGCGGAGCGCGCTCTCACCGCGGCCCGTCAGGCGATGCGTCCACTCACCGACCGGGAGCACACCCTCCTCAAGGAGCTGGACACCTGGGCGGTCGAGGCCGGGAAGCGTCCGGACGCCAAGTTCGAGCGCTTACGGGAGTGGCTGGACGGGATCGTCTGCCCCGACGGGCCGAAGGGCGACTGGGCGGACAAGCGGGTCATCGTCTTCACCGAGTACCGCGACACCCAGCGCTGGCTGTACGGGCAGCTGCTGGCGGCCGGGTACCCGGAGGACCGGATCGCTCAGCTGTACGGCGGCCAGGACCGGGACGACCGCGAGCGGGTCAAGCAGGTCTTCCAGGAGAGCCCCGATCTGTCGCCCGTACGCATCCTGCTCGGCACCGACGCGGCCAGCGAGGGCATCAACCTCCAGGCGCACTGCCACCGGGTGCTGCACTGGGAGATCCCCTGGAACCCGAACCGGCTGGAGCAGCGCAACGGCCGCGTGGACCGGCACGGGCAGAAGGCCGACCAGGTGGACGTGTTCCACTTCGTGCCGAAGGGCTGGCAGGGCTTCGACTCGGCCCACGACTTCCAGACGGACTCCGGATACGAGGACGGCGCCCTGGAGGACGAGCTGCACTTCCTCGCCGTGGCCGCCCGCAAGACCGAGCGCATCCGCGAGGACCTGGGCAGTGCGGGCGAGGTGATCGCCGCACAGGTCGAGCAGAAGATGCTGGGCCGCCGCTCCAGCTGGACCACCGCCGACGCCGAGATCACCAAGCGGTCCGGGAAAGCCGTGCTGAAGGTCGAGCGGGACCTGGCGCGGGACCTGGAACGGCTGGTGGACGCCCTGGCCGGCAGCCGCCAGGAGCTCCACCTGACCCCGGCGACGGTCGAGCGGGTCGTCCGTACGGGACTGCTGCTGGCCCACCGCAAGGACCTCACCGAGGTCCCCGACCCCCAGCCCGACCACGGCGCCCGCTGCTTCCGGCTGCCGGAGCTGCCCGGAGCCTGGGCGCGGGCCCGCAACGACAGTCTGCGGCACCCCCTCACCGGCACGGAGCGCCCGGTCGTGTTCGACGAGGCCGAGGCCCGCGACCGTACGGACGTGGTGCACCTGCACCTGGGCCACCGGCTGGTGCAGATGTGCCTGCGGTTGCTGCGGGCGGAGCTCTGGTCGGCCGACACGTCGGCCAAGCTGTCCCGGGTGACGGCGCGGGTGGTGCCGGACGGATTGCTGCGGCAGCCCGCCTTGGTCGCGCACGGCCGGGTGCTCATCACTGGCAGCGGCGGCGCCCGCCTGCACGAGGAAGTGATCGCGGCGGGCGGACTGATCGAGGGCGGCAGGCTCTCGGCCGCGAAGAAGGACGAGGTCGAGGCGTGGCTGGCGGCCGCGACCGAGGAACTGCCCGCGGACCGCGTACGGGGCGAACTCGCCGGTCTGTGGACGCAGTTGGAGCAGCGTCTCGGCCGCGCCCTGAACACGCAGGCCAACCGGCGGTTCCGCTCGCTGGAAACCCTGCTCGCCAAGCGCTGCGAGGAGGAGGTCGAGGGTATGCGGGCGGTCCTGGAGGACCTGAGGCGGTCGATCCGGGACCGTCTGGACGACAAGGAGCACTGGCAGCAGGAGTCGTTGTTCGACATCGACGACGAACGGCGCCAGCTGCGCGCGGACCGCGAGGCGCTGGAAGAGCGCTGGAAGCGGCTGCCGCAGGTGATGGAGACGGAGACGGCCGCGTTGCGCCGCCGCTGGGCCGATCCCTCGCCCCGCTGGTTCCCGGTCGCCGTGACCTTCCCGCTGCTGTCGGAGGCGGCGGAGCTTCGGCGGAAGATCGAGGCCATGCCGGTGCAGGACATCCGGGTGGTCCGGGACAAGGTCGAACTGCTGGAGGAGGCAGAGGCCCGGAGTGGTCAGTTGCGGCTGGCGGCCGACGCGGTGGTGGGGGCCGCGCTGGCGGCGGAGGGCATCTCCGACGAGGAGGCGTCCGACATCTCCGGCGAGGAGCAGCAGGGCGGGTCACGGGGGTCGGCGCGCTTTCGTGACGCCAAGGAGGACGCGAAGTCCCGGGCCTACCGGAACCGGCTGGAGTCGGTGGCGGGGCTGGTGGCGACTGCGCTGGAGGAGGGCGCCGGAGCCGAGGAGGCTGCGGTGCGGGCGCGAGAGATCGTGGACGGGTGGCTGAACGGGCCTCGGGCGGAGGCTGTGCGGCCATTGCACTGGCCGTTGGAGTTTCCTGCGGTCATGGGGGTGGGCGGCTCCAAAGGGTTTGATGTGGTGGTGGGGAATCCGCCGTTTGTGGGCGGCAAGAAGCTCACAGGTGCGCTGGGCCACGACTATCGGGAGTACCTGGTCAATCGGCTTGCAGGTGGTACGCGGGGGCACGCAGACCTGTGCGCGTACTTCTTGCTGCGGAACCTGTCGATCGCGCCTGGGCGCCGTACGGGGATCATCGCTACGAACACGATCGCTCAGGGGGACACTCGGGAAGTTGGGCTGGATCGGGCTACGGCGGACGGGTGGACGGTGTACCGGGCAGTCAAGTCGCAGCCGTGGTTTGGCACAGCTTCCGTGATCGTCTCGCTGCTGTGGTTGGGCGGAAAGGTCGGCCAGGGCGAGGGTAGGGTCCTGGACGGCAATGAGGTCCCGGTATCACTCCCGGGCTCGATCCCGCATCGCGGGTGTCAGGGAACCCGCACCGTCTGGTGGCGAACGAGGCCGAGTCGTTCCAAGGATCCATTGTGCTGGGTAAGGGATTCGTCCTCACGCCAGATGATGCGCACGCGTTGATCGCTATTGATCCGAGGAACGCAGATGTGGTCTTCCCCTATCTCAGCGGGGAGGACCTGAACCAACGTCCCGGATCCACTGCCAGTCGATGGGTGATCAACTTTCACGACTGGTCCGAAGAGAGAGCGGCGGAGTACCCGGCCGTCTTTGAGATCGCCGAACGAGAAGTGAAGCCTGTCCGGCAGCGGACAAAGGAGGACGGCTCGTATGTGCTCCGCAAGCCGCTGCCGCAGAGATGGTGGCATTACGCGGACAAACGTCCGGCGTTGTATGCGGCGATCACACACCTGCGGCATGTAATCGTGATCGCTCGTGTGAGCAGCACAGCAGCAGCAACACTCGTGCCGACGAAGCAAGTACTGCACGAGAAGCTCGTAGTGTTCCCTACCGACGACCTTGGCCGCTTGGCCATGCTCAATTCCACGATGCACGTCGCCTGGGCATGGAAGTGGTCGGCAACGATGAAGGCCGATCTGCAGTACACGCCTTCAGACTGCTTCGAGACCTTCCCCTTCCCTGATCCAACAGACGCCCTCCGGCAGGCCGGGCAGAGCCTGGACCGTACCCGGCGCAATGCATCGTCGGCACGCAACATCGGTCTGACAGACCTCTACGGCCTCGTTCACACCGAGTCCGAGACCACTCCCGACATCGAGGCGATCCGGCAGGCACACATCGGGGTGGACCGGGCCGCCGCCAAGGCATATGGCTGGACCGATCTCGACCTCAAACACGGCTTCCATACGACCCCGCAAGGCGATCGCTTCACCATCACTCCCGACATCCAGACCGAGATCCTGGACCGCCTCCTGGAGCTCAACCACACCCGCTACAAGGAAGAGGTGGAGAAGGGGCTGCACACCCCGGAGGCCAAGCGGCGGCGGGCTGCCGCCCGTAAGTCCAAGGCGAAAGCACGAGCCGCTACACGTACCCCCGAGAGCACTCAGGAGGACTTCGGCGACGCGCTGTTCCCTCAACCGGACGCCCTCTTCTGAGTCCGCACGGTAACCGCGCCCGTTACCGGCATCAACCAGGCTTGGAGCGGGCGCAGTTAAGAGGTCAGCTCCCCGAGGCGTACGTCACGAAGTCCGCCCACGCGTCCGGCGTGAGCGTGAGCTGAGGGCCACCTATGTCCTTGGAGTCACGAACGTGCACCGTGCCGGGGGTGGTCGCGATCTCGACGCAGGAGTCGGTTTCGGCGCCGCTGCTGTAGCTGCTCTTGAACCAGGCCAGCTCGGGGGCTTCCCCCGCTGGGGCGTTGCGGATCATGTCTCTCCCAGCAGTTGCTCGATGAAGGCCGCCGACTCCCTCGGCGTGAGAGCCTGCGCCCGGATGATGCCATATCGCAGTTCCAGGATGCGGAGCTGCTTCAGCTCGGAGACAGGGCGGCCGTTGCAAACTCCCGGCGAACGCCCCACTGCCGTACCGTCCTCGAACTTCAGCACCTCGATCCCGCCATCCACTCCGGCATGCTCCTCACGGTCCATCGGCATCACCTGGATTTCGACGTTCCGCAACTGCCCTACCTCAAGCAGGCGTTCGAGCTGCTGGCGCAACACCATTCTTCCCCCCAGCCTCCGTCGAAGCGTCCACTCGTCCTGGACAAAACTGAACTCAGGTGCAGGGTCTCGCTCGAAGACGGCCTTTCGGGCCATGCGCGCGGCCACACCCCGCTCCACCTCCTCCTGGGCGTAAGCAGGCCGCCGCATCTGGAACAGCGCACGCGCATACTCCGGCGTCTGCAACAAGCCGTGGATGTTCAAGGGGTCGTACAGCTGAAGCTCAACCGCTCGCGCCTCCATCAGCGCCAGGTCCCGAACCTTCTTCGGATACCGGACCTTCGCCACATCCTCCTTCATCGCCGAGAGCAACCCACCCGCCCCCAACACCTCGTCCGCCTTGTCCAGGAACTCGGGCCGGGGAATCCGCTTGCCGCTCTCGATCTTGTAGACCATGTCCTCCCCATACCCCACCACCTCCCCGAACTCGGCGGCCCGCATCCCCACCGCCTCCCGGCGCAACCTGAGCTGCCGCCCCACGGTCGCGACGACCGCCACGCCCCATTCGTCGTCCGGGTCCACCTCCCACCCCGGCTCGTCCGCCTCGCTCCTGAGCCGCCGTACCTCGCCGTCCACCGACATACCGCACCCCTCCGTCGTACCGCCGTGCCGCAACGCCCGTACCCGTACTGCCGGTTCCGACAGCCCGGACAGCAGCGGACAAGCTCCGGACAGTCACCGTACGCATCGGCGTCGTCACTGTTCACGGTAAGCACGCACCGCCACGCTCAGCGACGTGAACCAGCAAAAGTCCACCCAACTCCACCCTCTGAACCGTCACTTCAGCGTTCTGCTGTCCCCGACGCCACGCGGCGCCCGCCTCGCCCGGCTCCTCGCCACCGAGTGGCTGCGCACCTGGGACCTGCCGTGCCGCGTCACGGAGGCCGCCGAACACCTCGTCGCAGAGCTCGCCGCGAACGCAGCCACCCACGGCCGCCTCCCCGGGCGGTGCTTCCGTCTGGCGCTCCTGGCCCGCAGCGAGAGCCTCCGTATCGAGGTGACGGACACACGCGGTGACGACCTCCCACGCCGCCGACCACCCGGCCCCGACGCCGAGTCCGGCCGCGGCCTCCTCCTCGTCGAGGCCCTCGCCGACCGCTGGGGCGTCGCATTCGGCCCCGTCCCGCGCAAGACCGTCTGGGCCGAACTCGACCTGCCACCGGAAGCTGCGGAAACAACCCACACGCCGAAACCCGACCGCGTGCGCTTCGGTGCGGCCGGCGCTCTTCCCCAAGGAACACGAGAGGGAA
Organism: Streptomyces sp. NPDC005202; assembly: GCF_040608235.1. Classification (NCBI taxonomy): domain Bacteria; kingdom Bacillati; phylum Actinomycetota; class Actinomycetes; order Kitasatosporales; family Streptomycetaceae; genus Streptomyces; species Streptomyces sp. NPDC005202. Next base: position 77,627 of record NZ_JBEXHW010000024.1, read on the forward strand.
AGAAACCCCACCAAGCCCCACCCCTCCCGCCCACGGCGCACGCTCACTCGCGCGAGTGAACATCACCAACTGGGCCGGATTCGGGATCGGTTGTCTGCCCTACGCTCAGCGCGACACCACACCACCGCAGACATGCGACGGCCCTCGCCGGGACGGGCAATCCCAGTGCGAGGGCCTCACCACCGAGGAAGCAGAACCCTTCCTGATGGATACGCAAAACCCTAGCGTGCGCCCGCACGCCCAGACCCGTGGTGCGGGCAAAAACCACCCGCACCGGCACGCCCACGCGAACACCCACCCGGGCGGCGTCACTCACGACAACTCCCGCCACACCACCCGCTTCACGGTGATCGGCAACCACCTCGCCCAGCACCCGGAGCTGTCGCTGCTGGCCATCGGGCTGGCGGTGCACATCCAGTCCCTCCCCGGCGGCGCCCGCGTCGACATCAAGACCCTCGCCGCCCGCTTCCCGGAGGGCCCGACCCGAATCGCCGCCGCCCTGCGCGAACTGGAGACCCACGGCTACCTGCGCCGCACCCGCGAACGCACCGAGACCGGCCGTATCGTCACCCGTACCGTCTCCTGCAACCAGCCGGGCCGACACGGCGACGCGACCGATGACGCACCAAAGCCCCCGGTCAGGCCCCCGACCCGCCGGGCGGCCGCCCCGCAGCAGAAGCCCCCACGCCGCGCCCTCCCCGCCGTACCGCAACCCGCGTACGCCTCCCCCGCCCTCCTCCACACCGCCACCGACGTCCTCGCCGGCCTCCGCCGCACAGACCCCCGCCTCCTCCTCTCCGCCACCGACGCCGAGCACCTCGCCCCCGGCGTCGCCGCCTGGCTGGAGCGCGACCTCACCCCCACCGCCGTACGCCACGCCCTGACCAGCGACCTGCCACCCGAGCCCCTGCGCCGCCCGGCCGCCCTCCTGGCCCACCGCCTCACCGACCGGCTGCCGCCCCTGCCGCCGTTCCGGACCCCCGAACCACCACCGTCCGTCAGGCACCCGCTCCGGAACTGCGACACCTGCGACCGCGCCTTCCGCGGCCCGGAACCCGGCAGATGCGGCGACTGCCGTGCGGGGCACCACTCGCCCCCGAGCACGAAGGACCCACATGGTCAGCGCACCCCATGAGGCGATGCATCGGATCTTCCAGCAGCACCCCGGTGTCTTCGTCCGCGCCGCCAGGGCAATCGGCATCCCGTTTGACGACCCGGTGTCCTCGTCTCCCCCCACCGACCTCACACAGTCCCCGCTGGGACAGGAGCTAAGGGCCGAAGGGAAGGCCGAAGGCGAAGCCAAGGGCCTCGCCGAGGGGCTCCTGCTGGTCCTGGCCGGCCGCGGCATCGACATCCACGACGAAGCCCGCGCGCGCATCACCAGCTGCGAGGACCGCGACACGCTGAGCACCTGGCTCGCCCGCGCCGGAACCGCAACGTCGACCGACGACATCTTCGAAGACGAGTAGCTGCTGCCGGGGGAGATTTCCGCACGGCCCGGGGCGCCCCACACACCGCGCGGCGCGCCGCGTCACGCCGGCCTGACCACGAACGCCCGCACGCCCCGCATCCGCACCCCGGTCCCGTACGGCTCCACATCGCCGTGCACCGCCACCTCAAGACCGTCACGCCAGGCCACGGTGGCCTTGTCCACGTCCTCGGCACGCAGCTCCACCCGCACGCTGCGCACCCGCGAGGCGTCCTCGTGGTCCAGCGAACCGTAGATCGTCGCTTGGCGGTCGCCCTGCCCGCTCAGGCGGGTGACCACGCCGTGCAGGACCGCACCCTCCTCACGGGCCGCCCGTTCGCGCAGTTCCTTCGCTCCTTCCTCCAGCGCCCGCACATGGAGCGGGGTGAGCGTCACCGGGGGTGAGTCCTGCTCCATCGGCATCTCGGATGACCAGTCGAAGGCCAATGAGAAGGACCGCTGTTCCTCTCCCGCGATCTTCACCAGCGCCTCACAGAGGTTCGCGGACAGGCCGGCGCCGGTGTACCGCGCAAAGCCGTCCAGTGAGTCACGGGTGAGCGTCTCCTCCGCGGCGGCACGTGCGCAGGTGACGCCCGCGAACAGCATCCGGGACACCCTGCGGGCGAAGGGCTCGGAGGGCTGCAAGTCGGGTCCGCCACCCGGGAACGCGTCGTCGGGGGCCACCACCCGCACCTCGGCACCTTCTCCCAGGGCGGCTGCCAGGAGCACGCACGCACCATGGTGCTCGGCGCCACCAACAGCTGGTTCGCCTCGCAGCTGCGGCTGTTCAGCATCCCCCGCGCCGAGGAACCCCTCACCCAGGCGGTCAAGGAACACTGGAGCCTGCTCTCGCCGCTGGCCGCCGTCCCCGCCGACGCGGCCAAGATGCTGCTGCCCACCCAGGCCTGCTGGCCCGAGCTGGAGCAGTACGGAGCGGACGCGGTCTGGGCGGCGGTGACCAAGGAGGCCCAGGCGGCCACCGGTGACCAGGGTGAGGAGGAAGAGGAGTTCGACCTCACCACACCGTGCCTTCACCCACCCCCGCGACCACGCGCTACCGGACTTCACCACGGTGCGCGAGCAGCACCTGCCCGAGGGCACCGCCGACTGGCTCGACAGCGTCGTACTCGTCCACCGGCTGCGCGAGGTCTCGGCGCTCACCGGCTTCACGCGGATAGAAGCCCCCGAGTGGCTGCCCGAGGAGGAGACGCGCACGCGCCCCGTGGCTCCGCTCAGCCGCAACAACCCCACCTGGGTTCCCTGCGCCGAACTGCGCGGCGAGGGAGTCTTCCTCGCCCTCAAGGAGGAGCGGCTCGCCGAGTGGGAGCGGCAGGAGGCCGTTCGCGCCCGCGAGGAGATCCTGAAGTCCGCCCACGGGGCCTGGTGCACGGCCCGCCGCGTCGAACCCCGGTGGCCCGGCATCCGGTACGTACTCCTGCACACCCTGGCCCATGTCCTCATCCGCCAGTTCGCCCTGGAATGCGGCTACGGTGCCTCCGGCATAGCGGAACGCGTCTACGCACGATCCGGCCCCGACCCCATGTCCGGGATCCTGCTCTACACCGCCGCCCCCGACAGCGAGGGCACTCTGGGCGGCCTCGTCTCGCTCGGCCGCAGAGAGCGGCTCGGCCCGGCGATCTCGCAGGCCCTGGAAGAGGCCAGGCTGTGCAGCTCCGACCCGATGTGCGCCGAACACGACCCGCGCATCCATTCCCGGCTGCACGGAGCAGGTTGCCACGCCTGCCTGTTTGCCGCGGAGACCTCGTGCGAAAGGGGCAACCACTACCTGGACCGGGCCCTGCTGGTGGAGACACTGGCCGACGACAAGTGTGCTTTCAGGCCGTGAACGAGACGGCGGCGGGGCACGACTCCCGTGGGCAGAACGGCCGTCCGGCTCAGGCGCCGCCTGATGTGCCCACTGCCCGGAGCAGCGCCCCGTCACCCCGACTTCCAGGCCTTCTGGCCGCGCTCTGCGATCGCCTGCCCGAAGAACGCATCGTTGTCCTGGAGCACGTCCTGGAGCACGTCCTGGAGCACGTCCTGGAGACGACCGCTGATCCTGGTGATCCCCTGCTGAGCCGCTTCATCGCGGCACAGCCCGCAGCCGGCTTGGCCCACCAGCTCACGGAGATCACCCGCGTCTGGCACGCTGAGGCACCTGACATGACGAGGTCGGCACTCGCCCTTGCCCTCGCCACTGTCCGGGCATTCCCCCGACCCCAACCGACCCAAGTCGTGGTGAGCGGCCCCATGAGTACGTCTCTACCAGCGCGGTTGACGAGCAGGGTCGCTGTGGAGGTCATTCGCTCTGCGGACGCATCGCTGCTGATCGCCGGCTTCGCCGGGCCCACCAGAAGCCCCACGGCCCCGGCGGCCTTGGCCGGCCCGAGCCACGTCCACCACGAGCGGGGCACCCCGTAGTCGTTGAGCACGCTGCACGATCCACTGGGCGCGCAGGAGCAGAACGGTGCCGGAGATGCCCGCCATCAGGGCGGCCAGGACGGTGACGACGACGTAGGCGATGCGGATGAGGGGCTCCTTCAGCTGGTGAAGGTGAAGTCGGTGCGGCCGTGCGGCCGTCGCTTCACTGACCCGGAACGCCGGGCGAATGTGACAGGAGTCCGGAACTTTTTTCCGAGCCCCGCGCTCCGCCCGCGTGACGTCGACGCCCGCAGTACCGCCGTCGGCCCGGCCGGGTCGGCGCCCACGGTGACCGGCATGCGAAAGGGACCCGAGATCGGCACCGATCCCGGGTCCCTTCGCCGTACAGCCCCCTGAAAGGCCTGGCCTACTTCGGCTGCGGCTTGCGGACGGCGATGTGCAGCTCCCGCAGCCGCGCCTCGTCCAGCTCCGTGGGGGCGCCCATCATCAGGTCCTGGGCGTTGCCGTTGAGCGGGAAGGCGATCGTCTCGCGGATGTTGGGCTCGTCGGCGAGCAGCATGACGATGCGGTCGATGCCGGGCGCGATGCCGCCGTGCGGCGGGGCGCCGAAGCGGAACGCGCGGAGCATGCCCGCGAACTGCTCCTCGACGGTCTCCCGGTCGTAGCCCGCGATCTCGAAGGCCTTGAGCATGATCTCCGGCTCGTGGTTCCGGATGGCGCCGGAGGACAGCTCGACGCCGTTGCAGACGATGTCGTACTGCCAGCCCAGGATGTCCAGCGGGTCCTGGGTCTCCAGGGCCTCCAGGCCGCCCTGCGGCATCGAGAACGGGTTGTGCGAGAAGTCGATCTTGCCGGTCTCCTCGTCCTTCTCATACATCGGGAAGTCGACGATCCAGCAGAAGCGGAAGACGTCCTCCTCGAAGTGCCCGGCGCGCTTGGCGGCCTCCACCCGCACCGCGCCCATGATCTTCGAGACCTCGTCGAACTCGCCCGCGCCGAAGAACACCGCGTGGCCGGGGGCCAGGGAGAGGCGCTTGGTCAGCTCGGCGACGTTTTCCTCCGTGAGGAACTTCGCGATCGGACCCGTCAGGCCGCCGTCCTCGCCGACCCGCACCCACGCCAGGCCCTTCGCGCCCAGCGACACGGCGTACTCGCCAAGCTGGTCGAAGAACTTGCGCGGCTGGTCCTGGACCGCCGGAACCGCCAGCGCGCGCACGTGCTTGCCGGCGAACGCCTTGAACTCCGAGCCCTCGAAGACGTCGCTGATGTCGACCAGCTCCAGCTTGGCCCGCAGGTCCGGCTTGTCGGAGCCGTACTTCAGCATCGCCTCGCGGAAGGGGATCCGCGGGAAGGGCGACGTGACGTGACGCCCGCCGCCGAACTCCTCGAAGATCTCCGTCATGAGCTTCTCGATCGGCTGGAAGACGTCCTCCTGCTCGACGAAGCTCATCTCGACGTCGAGCTGGTAGAACTCGCCCGGCGAGCGGTCCGCGCGGGCGTCCTCGTCGCGGAAGCAGGGCGCGATCTGGAAGTAGCGGTCGAAGCCGGAGATCATCAGCAGCTGCTTGAACTGCTGCGGCGCCTGCGGCAGGGCGTAGAACTTGCCCGGGTGCAGGCGGGACGGGACTACGAAGTCGCGGGCGCCCTCCGGGGAGGTGGCGCTGAGGATCGGCGTCGCCATTTCGTTGAAGCCCATCGCCGCCATCTTGTGGCGGATGGCCGAGATCACGGCCGTACGCAGCATGATGTTGCGGTGCATGCGCTCGCGGCGCAGGTCCAGGAAGCGGTACTCCAGGCGCCGCTCCTCGTTGACCCCGTCCTCGGCGTTGATCGTGAACGGCAGCGGGGCGGCCGCGCCGAGCACCTCGACCTCGCCGACCTCGATCTCGATCTCGCCGGTGGGCAGGTCCGGGTTGATGTTCTCCGTGCCGCGGGAGACGACCTTGCCGTCGACCCGGACGACCGTCTCCTTGGACAGCTTGTCCAGCGCCTCGTAGGCGGCCGTGCCGGGGCGGGCGACGAGCTGCGTGATGCCGTAGTGGTCACGCAGATCGATGAAGAGGATGCCGCCCAGGTCGCGCCGATTGTGCAGCCAGCCACTCAGCCGGACGTCGGTGCCGACGTCGGAGGCGCGGAGCTGGCCGCAGGTGTGGGACCTGTACCGGTGCATCGTCGTTCATCGTCCTTCGGTTCGGGTGGTGCCGAGGTTGCTCTCCCCGGCGCGATCGGGCACGGCCCGGACCCACCAAGCGTACCGGCCACCCCAAGATCGGCTCCCCCGCATTGACGCCCGCCCGACCGCCGCCCGCGATTCCGTGCGGGCCGGACGGGATCGCCCCACGAGATCGCACACCAGTACGTCATCGGTGGCAGTGTTCGACGGCCTCTTCCTACGGTGGGGCAATGCGCACTGGTGAGCCCCTGCCCGCCGTGGGGGACGCCCTCGCCTCCTCGCGACCAGCCCGGTGGCACTGGGACACCGCCACCGGGCTGGTCACGGTCGACGCCGAGGCGGCACGGCTGCTCGGGCTGCCCGCCGAGCAGACCACCCTCACCGAGGCCCAGGTCCGCGCCCGCCCGGTCGACTGGAACGAGATCACCGGTGTGGTCCGGCTCGCCGCCGCCGAGGGCACCCTCGCCGAGGTGCGGGTCAGGATCATGGACGAGCGGGGCCGGATGATCCGGGTCGTGCGCAGCCGCTCCAAGCCCTCCTTCGACGCGCGGAAGAAGGCGTACGAGCTGATCGGCACCCTCCAGGAGGTCACCGAGCCCACGCCGGGCCGGCCGGGCGCACCGCCGTCACCGGCGACTGGCGGCGCTCCCGGGAGGCGTTCCTGCTGGACGCGGGCCGCGCGCTGGCCGAGGCGCGGTCCACCGCGGAGGTCCTGCGGGTCGCGGCCGGCCTGTCGATGCCAGGGTTCTCGCCGGACGGGCTGGCCGTCTTCGGCGTGGAGGGCGACCGGCTGACCATCATCGGCCACCACGGGCAGCGGCCCGGTGACGAGGGCCCCTTCGTGCACATGGCGCTGGAGACGGACTACCCGGCCGCCGAGGTGGTCCGCACCGGCCGGGCCGTCTACCTCTCCTCTCCTCCCCGGAGCAGTACAAGGCCCGCTACCCGCTCGCCTGGCCGCTCTCCCAGCGCTTCGGCCGCCAGTCCTGGGCGTTCCTGCCGCTGACCGTCGCGGGCCGCACGATGGGCGCCTGGATGGCCGCCTTCGCCTACCCGGTCGCCTTCACACCCGTCGAGCGCTCGGTACTGACGACGGTGGCCCGCATGCTCGCCCAGGTCCTCGCCCGCGCCGGGACCGCCGAGTCGGAGCGTGAGCTGACCGACGGCCTGCAGCGCTCCATGCTGCCCACCCTGGGCCCCGAGGTCCCCGGCATGGACGTCGCCGCCCGCTACGTTCCCACCGGCGGCGGCCTCCAGGTCGGCGGCGACTGGTCGGGCTGTACGAGTCGCCGACCAAGAAGTGAGCCCCGCGGTCCCGCCAGGAAGTGGGGACGGTACGGCGGCCCTGGCCGAGAGGCATGAGAAGCGGGTCAGAAGCATGGGAAGCGGGTCCTACGGGTCCTACGGGGTCCTACGGCAGGGACGGGTACCGCTCGCGCAGCTCGTACAGGATCCCGGCGGCCGCCGCCGTCAGCGGGACCGCCAGCAGCATGCCGACGATCCCGGCGACCGACGCACCCGCGGTGATCGCCAGCAGCACCGCCGCCGGGTGCATGTGCACGGTCCGGCTCTGGATCACCGGCTGCAGCACGTGCCCCTCCAGCACCTGCACGGCGAGCACGACCCCGAGCGCCCACAGCGCGATGACGAACCCGCGGTCGGCGAGCGCGACCAGCACGGAGATGGCACCGGAGATGAAGGCGCCGAGGTAGGGGATGTACGCGCCGACGAAGACCAGCGCGCCCAGTCCGACCGCCCCCGGCACGCGGAGGACGAGCAGCCCGACGGTGATGAGGGTGGCGTCGATGAGGGCGATCACGGTGGTCCCCCGCATGAACCCCTCGACGGCCCGGAACGCCCGCCGGGCCATGGCCTCCACGGCGTCGGAGGTGCCGCGCGGGGCGATCGTCCGCAAGGTGTCCGCGGCCAGGTGGGAGTCGCGCAGGAAGAAGAACACGAGCAGCAGGGCCAGCACGGCCATGGCGATGATCTCGCCGACCACGCTGACCCCGCTGATGACGTTGGAGGCCGCCGTACCGCCGAACTTGGTCAGCAGCTCCCTGGCGTGGGAGGCAACGTCGTCCAGCGAGGTCCCGGCCGCCCCGAAGTGCGCGGCGAGCGACTTCCCGGCGTTCTTCAGGGAGGAGACGATCTGGTCCCCGCTGTCGATCAGCGCGGCGACCACGATGTACGCCGCCCCGCCGACCACGGTCAGGACGGCGACGCAGGTCAGTCCGGCGGCCATCGAGCGGTTGACCTTCGCGTGCACGAGCCATCGGAAGAGGGGCCGCAGCAGGGCGGTCCCCAGGAGGGCCAGCAGCACCGGCGTCACGGCGGTCCGGAACGTGATGCAGAGCCGGACCCCGACCCAGGCCACCCCGGACACCAGCAGGACGACGGCGCACCAGGCGGCGAGACGTCGGACGGGCTCGGGCAGCAGCTGCACGCCTCCAGCCAAACACGCCTCGGCCGGGCTGTCCTGTGCGGACAGCCCGGCCGGGTGACGCGGCGTCAGGCCTGCGGGCGATTTTCGTCCCGACGGGGCGTCAGGCCTGCGGCCCGCTCTCCGTCATGCCGTGGACGGCCGGGATCGTCCCCAGGCGGCCCTTCTGGAAGTCCTCGAAGGCCTGCATGAGTTCCTCACGGGTGTTCATGACGAACGGGCCGTAGTGGGCCATGGGCTCGCGGATCGGCTGCCCGCCGAGGAGCACGACCTCCAGGTCCGGCGTGTGCGAGTCCTGCTTCTCGTCCGCGCGGACGGTCAGCGAGGAGCCGGCACCGAAGACGGCGGTCTGGCCGAGGTGGACGGGCCGGCGCTCGGCGCCCACGGTGCCCCGCCCCGCGAGCACGTAGGCCAGGCCGTTGAAGTCCTCGCGCCAGGGCAGGGTGATCTCCGCGCCCGGCGCCAGCGTGGCGTGGATCATCGTGATCGGCGTGTGCGTGATGCCGGGGCCCTGGTGGCCGTCCAGCTCACCGGCGATGACGCGCAGCAGCGCGCCGCCGTCGGGGGAGGTGAGCAGCTGGACGCTGCCGCCGCGGATGTCCTGGTAGCGGGGGGCCATCATCTTGTCCTTGGCGGGGAGGTTCACCCACAGCTGCAGGCCGTGGAAGAGGCCGCCGGACATCACCAGCGACTCCGGCGGGGCCTCGATGTGCAGCAGGCCCGAGCCGGCGGTCATCCACTGGGTGTCGCCGTTGGTGATGGTGCCGCCACCACCGTTGGAGTCCTGGTGGTCGAAGACCCCGTCGATGATGTACGTGACGGTCTCGAAGCCGCGGTGGGGGTGCCAGGGAGTGCCCTTGGGCTCGCCCGGCGCGTACTCCACCTCGCCCATCTGGTCCATCATGATGAACGGGTCGAGGTAGCGGTAGTTGATCCCGGCGAACGCCCGGCGTACCGGGAAGCCCTCGCCCTCGAATCCGCTCGGAGCGGTCGTGACGGCGAGCACTGGACGTGCCACGGCGTCGGCCGGCGCGGTCACGCGGGGCAGCGTCAGCGGGTTCTCGACGGTCACTGCAGGCATGTCGGTACCTCCTTGGTACGCCCACTTTAGTTGAGCGTTGAACTTTCTACCAGCCCCAACAGAAAAAGCCCGGAGGGCATTCCCTCCGGGCTCGGTGCGGGCCGGGGGCCCGCTCAGCCGTACATCCGACGCATCGCGAACTCGACCATCTGTTCGACCGCCTTCGCGTCGAAGACGATCCGGTGCTCGCCCTCCATGTCGAGCACGAAGCCGTAGCCGGTGGGCAGCAGGTCGATCACCTCGGCGCCGGTGATCACGAAGTACTTCGACTCCTTGCCGGCGTACCGGCGCAACTCCTTCAGCGAGGTGAACATCGGGATCACCGGCTGCTGGGTATTGTGCAGGGCGAGGAAGCCGGGAGTGTCACCCCGCGGGCAGTACACCTTCGACGTGGCGAAGATCTGCTGGAACTCCTCCGCGGGCATCTGCCCGGTGGTGAAGGCACGCACCGCGTCCGCGAGCGAGGGCGGTGACGGCTCGGGATAGAGCGGCGGCTGCTGGCCGTATCCGCCGACGCCGCCGGCCATCTGCTGCTGCGGCGAGGCGTACTGCTGCTGAGCAGCACCACCGTCCATGGTCTGGCCGTATCCGTACATGCCCGTAAGAGTACTGAGTCACAGATGACCCACTCGGGGTTGCTTCTTATTACCGACGGGTAGCATCATCGTAGCTACTTGTTGGTACGTGAACTAGTGCGAGGAGTCAGTGCCTCGCCGATCTCTCTACGGAGCCGTCGCCATGGGGCACTACAAGTCGAATCTCCGCGACATCGAGTTCAACCTCTTCGAAGTACTCGGGCGCGACAAGCTGTACGGCACCGGCCCGTTCGAGGAGATGGACACCGAGACCGCGAAGAGCATCCTCGAGGAGCTGACGCGGCTCGCGGAGAACGAGCTGGCGGAGTCCTTCGCGGACGCCGACCGCAACCCGCCGGTGTTCGACCCCGAGACCAACACCGCGCCGATCCCGGAGACCTTCAAGAAGAGCTACAAGGCCTTCATGGACTCCGAGTACTGGCGCCTCGGCCTGCCCGAGGAGATCGGTGGCACGACGGCTCCCCCGTCCCTGATCTGGGCCTACGCGGAGCTGATCCTCGGCTCGAACCCGGCCGTGTGGATGTACTCCTCCGGTCCGGCGTTCGCCGGGATCCTCTTCGACGAGGGCAACGAGGTCCAGAAGAAGATCGCGAAGATCGCCGTCGAGAAGCAGTGGGGCTCGACGATGGTCCTCACCGAGCCGGACGCCGGTTCCGACGTCGGCGCCGGCCGCACCAAGGCGGTCCAGCAGGAGGACGGCTCCTGGCACATCGAGGGCGTGAAGCGCTTCATCACCTCCGGTGAGCACGACATGGCGGAGAACATCCTCCACTACGTCCTCGCGCGGCCGGAGGGCGCCGGTCCGGGCACCAAGGGCCTGTCCCTCTTCCTCGTCCCGAAGTACCTGTTCGACTTCGAGACCGGCGAGCTCGGCGAGCGCAACGGCGTCTACGCCACCAACGTCGAGCACAAGATGGGCCTGAAGGCCTCCAACACCTGCGAGATGACCTTCGGCGACCGCCACCCGGCCAAGGGCTGGCTGATCGGCGACAAGCACGACGGCATCCGCCAGATGTTCCGCATCATCGAGTTCGCCCGCATGATGGTCGGCACGAAGGCGATCTCCACGCTGTCCACGGGCTACCTCAACGCGCTGGAGTACGCCAAGGAGCGCGTCCAGGGTCCCGACCTGGCGAACTTCATGGACAAGACCGCGCCCAAGGTCACCATCACGCACCACCCGGACGTGCGCCGCTCGCTGATGACGCAGAAGGCGTACGCCGAGGGCATGCGCGCCCTCGTCCTCTACACCGCCTCGATCCAGGACGCGATCGCGGTCAAGGAGGCAGGCGGCGAGGACGCCTCCGCCGAGCACGCCCTGAACGACCTGCTCCTGCCGATCGTCAAGGGCTACGGCTCCGAGAAGGGCTACGAGCAGCTCGCCCAGTCGCTGCAGACCTTCGGCGGCTCCGGCTTCCTGCAGGAGTACCCGATCGAGCAGTACATCCGCGACGCCAAGATCGACACCCTCTACGAGGGCACCACCGCGATCCAGGGCCAGGACTTCTTCTTCCGGAAGATCGTCCGCAACCAGGGCGCGGCGCTGAACTCCCTCGCCGAGGACATCAAGAAGTTCCTGGCGCTCGGCACCGGCGGAGAGGAGCTGGCCGGCGCCCGCGAGCAGCTCGCCAAGGCGGCCGTCGAGCTGGAGGCCATCGTCGGCCTGATGCTGACCGACCTCGCGGCCACCGAGCAGGACGTCAAGAACATCTACAAGGTGGGCCTCAACACCACCCGCCTGCTGATGGCGTCCGGTGACGTCGTCGTCGGTTACCTGCTGCTCAAGGGCGCCGCGATCGCCGCCGAGAAGCTTCAGACCGCGTCCAGCAAGGACAAGGCGTTCTACGAGGGCAAGATCGCGGCGGCGAAGTTCTTCGCGGCCAACGTCCTGCCGGGCGTCACCCTGGCCCGCAAGGTCGCGGAGAACGTCGACCTCGACCTGATGGAGCTGGACGAGGCCGCCTTCTAGTCACTTCCCTCCGACCCCAGGGCTGCCCGGAAACTCCACATCGCCCTCACGAGGGCCCGTTCCCGATCACAGGGAACGGGCCCTCGTCCGTCGTTAAGGTGAACCCATGAGTACAAGCGCCCGCCCGTCTCCCGCCGCCACCCCTCCAGGGGGCGCTTCGCGCGCACCTCTCACCTTCGACCGCAGCCACACCGCCGACCTCATGTCCTTCCTGGCGGCGAGCCCGTCGCCGTACCACGCCGTCGCGAACGCCGCCGAACGGCTGGAGAAGGCCGGTTTCCGCCAGGTCGCCGAGACGGACGCCTGGGACGGCACGAGCGGCGGCAAGTACGTCTTGCGCGGCGGCGCGATCGTGGCCTGGCACGTCCCCGAGGGCACCGCGCCGCACACCCCCTTCCGCATCGTCGGCGCGCACACCGACTCACCCAACCTGCGCGTGAAGCCGCTGCCCGACACCGGTGCGCACGGCTGGCGCCAAGTCGCCGTGGAGATCTACGGCGGGCCGCTGCTCAACTCCTGGCTCGACCGCGACCTGGGCCTGGCCGGCCGGCTCACCCTGCGCGACGGCTCGACGCGGCTGGTGAACGTCGACCGGCCGCTGCTGCGCGTTCCGCAGCTCGCCATCCACCTCGACCGATCCGTGTCGACCGAGGGACTCAAGCTCGACAAGCAGCGGCACCTGCAGCCGGTCTGGGGCCTCGGCGACGAGGTGCGCGACGGCGACCTGATCGCCTTCCTGGAGGAGGAGACGGGGCTCCCGGCGGGCGAGGTGGCCGGCTGGGACCTGATGGTGCACTCCGTGGAACCGCCGGCGTACCTCGGCCGGGACCGGGAGCTGGTCGCGGGCCCGCGCATGGACAACCTGCTGTCCGTGCACGCCGGTACGGCCGCGCTGACGGCGGTGGCGGCTGCCGGGGGCGCACTGCCGTCCATCCCGGTGCTGGCCGCCTTCGACCACGAGGAGAACGGCTCCCAGTCGGACACCGGCGCGGACGGACCGCTGCTCGGCAGCGTGCTGGAGCGTTCGGTGTTCGCGCGCGGAGGGTCGTACGAGGACCGGGCGCGCGCCTTCGCGGGCACCGTCTGTCTGTCCTCCGACACGGGCCACGCCGTCCACCCCAACTACGCCGAGCGGCACGACCCCACGCACCACCCGCGCGCCGGTGGCGGCCCCATCCTCAAGGTCAACGTCAACAACCGCTACGCGACGGACGGTTCGGGCCGCGCCGTGTGGGCCGCCGCCTGCGAGAAGGCCGGCGTCCCCTTCCAGTCCTTCGTCTCCAACAACTCCATGCCGTGCGGCACGACCATCGGACCGATCACCGCGGCCCGGCACGGCATCAAGACCGTCGACATCGGCGTGGCGATCCTGTCGATGCACAGCGCCCGCGAACTGTGCGCCGCGGACGACCCGTTCCTGCTGGCGAACGCGCTGGTGGCGTTCCTGGAGGGCTGACCGCCCGGCCCGTGAAGGGCCGCCTCCGCATGGTCACCGGACTTACGGGTACCCGGAGTTGACCGGAAGGGACCGGAACAGACCGGAACCGCCGGACCTGACACCGGACAGAGAGGCGACACTCATGAGCCTCGGCGGGTGCATCATCCTCATCGCCGTGGGAGCCATCCTCACGTTCGCGACCGACTGGCACATGCAGGGGGTCAACCTCGACCTGGTCGGCATCATCCTCATGATCGTCGGGCTGATCGGCGTCACGACGTTCAGCAGTATCGCGCGGCGCCGCCGCGTCATGGTGCCGCCCTCGACGACCGTCGTCGAAGAGGAACGGCACCACCACCGCGACGGCTACACCGACGGGTACGGCGTGTGAGCACGCGCCGGATCAGACGTCCATACCGGCCAGGACCAGCGGCAACCGGTCCGTACCGGCCTCGACCAGGCGGACCGGGACGCCCCAGTCCTGCTGGTGCACATGGCAGGCCGGGTACTCGTTGGAGGGGTCGTCGTCGCAGGAGGCCGCCATCGCGGAGACGTGCAGGACGCCCTCCGGGACGGCGGGGTTGAGCTCCAGGGTGCGGGACAGGTCCGTTCCCGCGCCCTCTCCGTCGAGCAGCAGCTCGGGTGGGGTCGAGGAGACCAGCAGACGGGTGGAGGGGCCGATGGGGGTCCCCCCTGCTCGAGCGGAGTCGAGAGCTTGGGGGAGGGTGTCCAGCTTCTGGCCCGGCGGGGCCTGGAAGATGACATCCAACTGGAGCTTGCCGGGGGCGACTTCGGTGGCCGCGCGCTGGGTGCGGTGGGCGACGGACTCGACCCGGACCGCCTCCTCCGGCAGGCGCAGCCGGGTCAGCCGGTGCCGGGCCGACTCCACGACCACGATGTCGTCGCCGACCAGCACCGCGTCGCTGGGCTCCCGCAGGTCGGTGGCCAGGGTGGTCACCTCGCCGGTCGCCGGGTCGTAGCGGCGCAGGGCGTGGTTGTAGGTGTCGCTGACGGCGACCGAGCCGTCCGGGAGGGCCGTCACGCCCAACGGGTGCTGAAGCAGGGCCTGCGCGGCGGCCCCGTCGCGGTGGCCGAAGTCGAACAGGCCGGTGCCGACGGCGGTGTGGACGACGCCGTCGAGGTCGACCCAGCGCAGGGCGGAGGTCTCGGAGTCGGCCAGCCACAGGCGCTCGGGGGTGGCCGCGAGGCCGGACGGCTGAGCGAACCAGGCCTCGGGACCCGGCCCGTCGACGAGCCCCTCGTTGGTGGTCCCGGCCGTGACGGCGACGGTTCCGTCGGCCGGGTCGTACGCCCACAGCTGGTGCACCCCCGCCATGGCGATCCAGACCTTGTCGTTCCACCAGGCCACGTCCCACGGCGAGGACAGGTCGACCTCGCGGGCGGGTCCGGCGGTGGGCGACCCCTGCCACCACTGTCGGCCGGTTCCCGCGAGCGTGGTGACCTCACCGGAGGTGAGGTCGAGGCGCCGCAGGGCGTGGTTCACCGTGTCGGCGACGACGACCGAGCCGTCGTCGAGGAGCGCGAGACCCTGCGGCTCGTTGAAGGTGGCCGTCTGCGCCGGACCGTCGGCGAACCCGCGCGCCCCGGACCCGATCCGCCGCACCACACTCTCCCCGTCCTCGGCCAGCTCCACCAGCTGGTGCCGGGTCGTGTCACTGACCAGGAAGTTCCCGCTCGGCAGCAGCAGCGCCTTGCCCGGGAAACGCAGCACCGTCGGCTCCGGCTCCGGCGGCACGTACGGCCCGTCGCCGCGCCGCAGCGTGCCCTTGGCCGCGTGCTCGGCCTCCAGTTCCTCCACCAGCCGCTCGATGGCGTGCGCGTGCCCCTCGCCGGCGTGCTGCGTGACGACGTACCCCTCCGGGTCGATCACCACCAGGGTCGGCCAGGCCCGCACCGCGTACTGCTTCCACGTCGCGAGCTCCGGGTCGTCGAGCACCGGATGCTCCACGCCGTACCGCTCCACGGCGTCGACCACCGCCTGGTGTTCCGCCTCGTGCACGAACTTCGGCGAGTGCACCCCGATGATCACGACGGTGTCCCGGTGCTTCTCCTCGAGCTCTCGCAGCTCGTCCAGGACGTGGAGACAGTTCACGCAACAGAACGTCCAAAAATCAACGATTACGATGCGTCCACGGAGCCTGCCAAGGCTGAGCTCCTTGCCACCGGTGTTGATCCAGCCGCCCTTGCCGGTGAGCTCGGGAGCACGGACACGTGCGCGCTTTGCCATGACTCAAGCCAACCACATGCGCGTACCACTACTCGTCGTGGCCTTCACCAGCCCAGATGATGTGCAGCCGCTTCTCGGGATCGAAGCGACGTCCCCTTCCCGGAGCTCTGGTCACCCAGACCCTGTCCACGGCGTCGGACAGGAGAGCTCGCCGCTTCGATAGGTCACTTCTCTCCCACAGCGCCGCCAGGTCCGGATTTCTGACGAGGAAAGCACCGACCGCGGCGCGCTCCACACAGGTGGCCATCGCCCGTGCTCCCGGGCAGGTGTGTCCGAGGCGAACGCCCTGGCACACGTACGATGTGCCGTTCCTGCTCATGCGCATGCCGCACCCCTCGACAGCACAGAAGAGCAACCCGGTCAGCAGGTGAGCGGGGCCGCGGACGGGCTGCTTCACGCCGCCGCCTCGGAGCCGGGTCCTGGATCCCAGCGCGGCGACGATCTGCCGCTGTTCCTCAGGGGTGACGAACGATCCCCTCACCAACCACCACAGGGCCGCCGGTTCGCGGATCACGGTGCCCGGTCGAACTGATCCAGAAGTGGACCGACTTCCGCCGTCCCCTTGCGACTGAGCCGGTCCAGCTTCCACACGATCAAGGTCCGCACCAGACCGGACGTCACGGCATTCGTGGCCGCGTCAAAGCCACTCCGCGCCACGTCCTTGTAGCCGGACCTCCCTCGGTCGACGTGGACTTCTCGGACTGCCAAGCCGTGCCGGGCTGCCCAGTCCCGGCAGTCGACCTCCTGCCGCTGAATGGCGGTCTTGCCCTCGCGGTCCAGCGACAGCCGAAGATATAGACCAGCGTATGAATCGCCGTGCTGCAAGTTCCCTCCCAGAGTTGCTCACTCTGGTAACAAACAGGGGGTTCGAAGGTAGTAATGAACTCCCCCAGCCGCTGGGCCAACACATGCCCCGTCGTCGCATTCCGGTGGTCGGGTACGGCGTCGTCGCGGTCGCCGGTGTCGGGCCTTGGGCCTGGGCAGCGGTGTCCCCGGCGACCCCGCACCGCCGCTTCAAACCTGTGGGGACGTCTGCGGCGGCGCGAGCGGGCTCAGTCCGTCGGCCTACCGGCGGCGTTTCGGACCGGCCGCCGGGGAAGCGGTGAGGACATGAGATTCCTCGTACGCGACCGGATCCTCGGCATCGGTGACGACTACTGGATCGAGGACGAGCAGGGCAACAAGGTCTTCCTCGTCGACGGCAAGGCCATGCGGCTGCGGGCCACCTTCGAGCTGAAGGACGCCCAGGGCTGCGTCCTGATCGACATCCACCAGAAAATGTTCGCCCTGCGGGACACGATGATGATCGAGCGGGGCGGCGAGGCCCTGGCGAAGATCCGGCGCAAGCGGCTGTCGCTGCTGCGCAACCACTACCGGGTGTCCCTGGTGGACGGCACCGAACTCGACGTCAGCGGCAAGATCCTCGACCGCGAGTTCGCCGTCGAGTACGACGGGGAGCTGCTCGCCGTGATCTCCCGGCGGTGGCTGAGCGTCGTGGAGACGTACGGCGTCGACGTCGTACGGGAGGACGCGGACCCGGCGCTGCTGATCGCGGTGGCGGTGTGCGTGATCCACCTGGCGGAGAAGGAACGGGAGGAACGCGAGGACGACGACTAGCGGCGCGGCGGCTCCGGCCCGGCTACCCCCGGCGGAGCGGCGGCTCCAGACCACCCGGCTACCCCTGGCGGCGCGACGGCTCCGGCCCGACTACCCCTTGCGGCACGGCGGCTCCAGACCACCCGGCTACCCCTGGCTGCAAGGCGGCTCCAGGCCCGGCTGCCCCCGGCGGCGCGGCGGCTCCAGGCCCGGCGACCCCTGATGGCAGGGCAGCTCCGGCCCGGCTACCCCCGGCGGAGCGGCGGCTCCAGCCCCAGCACCCTGTCCTTCAGGGCCGGGAACTGCTCCCGCGTCGTCGCCACCTTCCCCGGGTCGAACTCCACCGTGAGGACCTCCTCGTCGGGGCCGGCCTGGGCCAGGACCTCGCCCCAGGGATCCACCACGATCGAGTGACCCGCCTGCGGAACCCCCGCATGGGTCCCGGCCGTTCCACACGCGAGCACGAACGCCTGGTCCTCCACCGCCCGCGCCTGGGCCAGCAGCGTCCAGTGCGCACGCCGGCGCTCGGGCCAGCCGGCCGGGACCACCAGGGTCTCGGCCCCGGCGTCGACGAGACCGCGGAAGAGCTCGGGGAAACGGAGGTCGTAACAGGTGGCCAGACCGAGGGTCGTCCCAGGCAGACGGACCGTCACCAGCTCCCGCCCCGCGCCCATCAGCACGGCCTCGCCCTTGTCGAAGCCGAACCGGTGGATCTTGCGGTAGGCGGCGGCGAGCTCGCCGGAGGGGGTGAAGACGAGGGAGGTGTTGTAGAGCGGCCCCTCAGGGTCGCGTTCGGGGATCGAGCCCGCGTGCAGCCACACGCCCGCGTCGCTCGCCACCTTCGCCATGGCCTCGTACGTGGGCCCCTCGAGCGGCTCGGCCGCGCGTTCGAACTCCTCGAAGGCGAAGGCCCCGGTGGTCCACAGCTCCGGCAGCACGACGAGGTCGGCGCCGGCCTGCTCCCGTACCAGCGCGGCCACCCGTCGCCGACGCGATTCGACCGATTCGCCCTCGTCTATGGCGATCTGGATCAGCGAGGCGCGCACACTACCACCGTCCTGGCATTCGAGCCGTCCACACAGGCCTACCATCGTCACACGAAAGCACTGCCGGGGTGCCTCACAGCAGCGTAACTTAGCGTTCCGAGACACCCGCCGACAGCAGCCACCTCCCATTGGCAATGCCGCCACAACCTGCCCGTGTACCGACCGCCGAGGGGTCCCGTTCCGTGAGTCTGCATCCCACCCTCCAGCCCTACGCCGACGCCTGGACCCACTCCGTCGAAGCGATATCCGAGCTGGTGCAGCCGCTCGTGGAGGGGGAGTGGAACCGGCGGACCCCGTGCCCCGGCTGGTCGGTCCGCGACGTGGTCTCGCACGTCATCGGCATGGACTGCGAGATGCTCGGCGACCCGCGTCCCATCCACGCGCTCCCGCGCGACCTGTTCCACGTCACCAACGAACACCAGCGCTACATGGAGATGCAGGTCGACGTCCGCCGCCACCACACGGCGCCGGAGATGACGGCCGAGCTGGAGTACACGATCATCCGCCGCAACCGCCAGCTGCGGAACGAGACGCGCGACCCCGGCACCAAGGTGCGCGGACCGCTCGGCGCGGAGATCACCCTCGAAGAGGCCATGCGCTACCGCGCGTTCGACATCTGGGTGCACGAGCAGGACCTGCGCGCGGCCCTCGGCCGCCCCGGCAACCTCGACTCACCGGGCGCGCACGTGGCCCGCGACTACCTCCTCGCCCAACTCCCGGAGGTGGTCGCGACCAGGGCCGACGCCCCCCGCAGTTCGGCCATCGTCTTCGACGTCCACGGTCCCGTCGAGTTCCTCCGCACGATCCGCGTGGACATCCAGGGCCGCGGCACCCTGGAAACGGCCCCCGCCCTCGGCCCGGCCGCGACCCTCTCCCTCGACTGGGAGACGTACGTCCGCCTGGCCTGCGGCCGCGTGGCACCGGAGGCGGTGGCGGACCGGGTGAAGACGGAGGGCGACCTGGATCTGGCGGCGGCGATCCTGCGGAACTTTACGGTGACGCAGTAGCGGGCTTGCCTGCACCGGGGGCCCTACGCCGGAACGTGCACCGTCTCGACCCGGCTGGCAACCAACCGCTCCCGCTCCCGCCGGGCCGCCCTCTTCCGCAACCGCAGAATCTGACTGACCCCCAGCGCCTGAAGCACGAACACCACGGAGAAGGCAACGCCGTAGTCGTCCCCGGTCGCGTCCAACAGCACCCCCATGGCGAACAACGTCGTCATCGAGGCGACAAAACCCCCCATGTTGGTGATCCCGGACGCCGTCCCCTGCCGCTCCGGCGGATTCGCCGGCCGCGCGAAGTCGAACCCGATCATCGAGGCCGGCCCGCACGCCCCGAGCACCGCGCACAGCACGACGAGCAGCCACATCGGTGCCCGCCCACCGGGATACGCCAGCGTCACCGCCCACATGACCGCCGTCGCCGCCACCGTGCCCAGCGCGAGCGGCAGCCGCGCCGCGTGATGCCGGGCGACGATCTGCCCGTAGACGAGCCCGACGAGCATGTTCGACAGCACGACGAGCGTGAGCAGGTCCCCGGCCGTCGCCCGCGACAGTCCCTGCGCCTGCACCAGGAACGGCAGCCCCCACAGCAGCAGGAACACCATCGCCGGGAACTGCGTCGTGAAGTGCACCCACAGCCCGAGCCGCGTCCCCGGCTCCCGCCAGGACGCGGCGATCTGCCGGCGGACGTACGCGGCGCCCTGGTGCGTCAGCGGCTCGGGCTCGTACCCCTCGGGGTGGTCCTTCAGGAAGAGGAGCAGCAGCACCAGCACCACGACCCCCGCCAGCGCGCTGCCCGCGAACGTCGGCGTCCAGCCCAGCCCGTGCAGCAGCCGGGCCAGCACCAGCGTGGACACCAGGTTCCCCGCCATCCCGACCAGCCCGGCGAGCTGCGCGATCAGCGGCCCGCGCCGGGCCGGGAACCACCGGGTGCCCAGCCGCAGCACACTGATGAACGTCATCGCGTCCCCGCACCCGAGCAGCGCGCGCGCGGCGAGCGCCATGCCGTACGACGGCGAGTAGGCGAAGCCCAGTTGCCCGGCCGTGAAGAGCACGGCCCCGATGGTCAGCACCTTCTTGGTGCCGAGCCGGTCCACCAGCAGGCCGACGGGTATCTGCATGCCCGCGTAGACGAGGAGCTGGAGGATGGAGAAGGTGGACAGCGCCGAGGCGTTCACGTGGAAGCGATCGGCGGCGTCGAGACCGGCGACCCCCAGCGACGTGCGGAAGATGACGGCGACGAAGTAGACGGCGACGCCTATGCCCCAGACGGCGACGGCGCGCCGGCCGCCCGGCGGATCGCCGGGCAGGGAGACCGGGGAGGAGCTCATCGGACCTCCCCCCGCGCCAGGTGGGAGAACCAGCTGACGTGCCGGTGGACGACGCCGACGGCCGCCTCCGCGTCCCCGGAGCGCAGTGCGTCGAGGATCTCCTCGTGCTCGGCGAGCGTCTTGGCGATCCGGTCGGGGTGGGAGTGCATGACGGCGACGCCCATGCGCAGCTGGCGGTCGCGGAGCTGGTCGTAGAGCCGCGAGAGGATCTCGTTCCCCCCGCTGCGGACGATCTCGGCGTGGAAGCAGCGGTCGGTGACCGCGGCCGCGGCGAAGTCGCCGGCGGCGGCCTGCCGCTTCTGCCGGGCGAGCAGCTCCTCGAGCCGCTCGATGAGCCCGGGCGGGGCGGGTACGGCCTTGCGGGCGGCGTGCTCCTCGACCAGCAGCCGGGTCTCGACGACGTCCGCGATCTCCTGCGCGGAGACCGGCAGGACGAGCGCTCCCTTTTTCGGGTAGAGCTTGATGAGCCCTTCGACCTCGAGCCGCAGCAGCGCCTCGCGCACCGGCGTGCGCGAGACCCCGACTGCCTCGGCCAGCTCCCCCTCGGTCAGGAGCGTCCCGCCTTCGTAGCGGCGGTCCAGGACCCCCTGCTTGACGTGGGTGTAGACGCGGTCGGCGGCGGGGGGTTGCTTCACGGCCAGGCTCATGCCCACAGCATAGATACAACACGTACGCATGACTGCTGAAGTCCAGCATGCGGACCAACAGAAAACCCGCCCCGGCAACCGCACAACCATCTGTGCTAATTACGAGTCACACTTCTGCGGCCCCACGTTGTGGACACCCAACGCGGCCGCACCCTAGGGGCATTCGACGTAATCGGGGTACCTCACTTGAAAACCGGCATCCAGGGCATCCGTATCCGCAGAGCCGCCGCCGTCGCCGTGACCACTGGCGCCGTGCTCGCCGGCGGAGCTCTCACCGCGGCGCCCGCGCAGGCCGTCGCCACGCCCTCGATCGTGGCCAAGGGCGGCTACGTGATGAACAACGCGAACGGCAACACGCTGTACACCAAGGCCGCGGACACCAGGCGTTCCACCGGTTCGACGACGAAGATCATGACCGCGAAGGTCGTGCTCGCGCAGTCGAACCTCAACCTCGACGCCAAGGTGACCATCCAGAAGGCGTACAGCGACTACATCGTCGACAACAACTACGCCTCCTCGGCCCACTTGATCGTCGGCGACAAGGTCACCGTCCGCCAGCTGCTGTACGGGCTGATGCTGCCGTCGGGCTGCGACGCCGCCTACGCGCTGGCCGACAAGTTCGGCTCGGGCTCGACGCGGGCCGCGCGCGTGAAGTCGTTCATCGGCAAGATGAACAGCACCGCACACAGCCTCGGCCTGACGAACACGCACTTCGACTCGTTCGACGGCATCGGCCACGGCGCCAACTACTCGACGCCGCGCGACCTGACGAAGCTCGCGAGCAGTGCGATGAAGAACTCCATGTTCCGCACGATCGTGAAGACGAAGACCTACACGGCCAAGACCATCACCAAGACGGGCAGCACCCGGACGATGGCGCCGTGGAAGAACACGAACACCCTGCTCAGCAGCTACAGCGGCACCATCGGCGTGAAGACCGGCTCGGGCCCGGAGGCCAAGTACTGCCTCGTCTTCGCCGCCACCCGGGGCAGCAAGACGGTCATCGGCACGGTCCTCGCCTCGTCGTCGATCGACCAGCGCGCGGCGGACGCGAAGAAGCTCCTGAACTACGGCTTCGCCAAGCTGGGCTGACGCCCGATCACCCGCACCACGGGCCCGTCGCGACCGCGGCGGGCCCGTTTGCGTGCTCCCACGAGCGGCGGCACCCTGCAGGACCTGCCGTATCAGCCCGATCGCACGGGAGACGACGGCATCCACCGCGGTACCCACCGCCATGAGCAGGGAGGACCGCGCCATCCAGCCCTGCCGCGCTCCCGTCCCCAGAGCCACACGCCGCGGCGCGGTCCTGGCCCCTCTGCTTGGCCCCCTCTGTCATGAGGCGACCTACGTCAGCAAGATCCCTTGCGCCGCGCGTACGCCGTGAACCAGCCCCAGGCCACCGGGCTGAGCGTGAGTATCGGTCCGTCGGGATCCTTGGAGTCCCGCACGGCGACGGTGCCGGGGATGTTGCGGGCGACTTCTACGCACTCGCCATTGCCGCTGCTGTGGCTGGACTTGACGAACTCGAAGTGCGGCACGGCTCATAGCTCCTTGCGGATGTGTTCGATCAGGGCGGTGGAGTCGCGAAGAGCGAGCCCGCTGCGGGTGATCCGCTCGAACCTGGTGTTGTGCCGTACGGCGTCCTCCTCGCTCTCCAGCCACAGCGTAGACGAGGTCGTGTCCATGTAGACCACGTCCATCGCACCGGGTTCGGCGAACGAGACGACGCTGAAGGCGCTGGTCATACCGGGGTGGGAGCCCGCGAGGAACGGCACCACCTGGAGCTTGACGTTGGGCAGCCGGGACACCTCGATCAGGTGCGCCAGCTGTACGCGCATGACCTCGCGGCCGCCCACCAACTGCCGCAGCGCGCCTTCGCCCACCACCGCCCACAGGCTGAGCGGGTTGTCGTCCGTGAGGCGCGCCTGCCGGGCGATCTTCGCCTCGACGAAGCGCTCGATCTCCTCGGGGTCCTCCCAATCGGCGTTGCCGATGGCCAGGGCCCTGGCGTAGTCCGGTGTCTGCAACAGACCCGGGACGAAGGCACCCTGCCACGTACGGACGCCGGTCGCGATGTCCTCCAAGGCCACGTACTCCACGAGGGAGCGCAGCTCGGGGTACTGATTCCACCAGCCCTTGGCCTTGCGACGCTCGCGATCCGTCCTGGCGAGGCTCAGCAGCCGCTCCACGGCCTTCGGGTCGGTCACACCGTACAGCTCGCACAGAACGCGGATGTCCGGGTCCCGGAAGGGGACCCACCCCCGCTCCATCTTGGCGACCTTGGCCGCCGTCGCCGAGAGCGCCTCCGCGGCCTGCGGCTGCGTCAGGCCGGCCTCGTCACGCAGCCGCAGCAACTCGCCGCCCAACTTGCGTGCGAGAACGGTGGATACGCGGTTTCCGCGCTTGAACTCGCCTCCGGACACGTCGGCTACCTCCCAGGTCGGCCGCCAGTCTGCAATCCGGCGTCACGCGCCGCAACCAGAACTGGAGACATATTTCCCAGAGATAGCTTGCGGGCAGGTCGAGGCATCGCTACTTTCAGTACTCAATCGCCCACACGTCGAAACCAGTTGGCGGAAGTGCACCGTGCCGCCCGCACCCGCGCCGCACGGCGGAGCCACCCCACCTGGACCCCGGCAACGCACGAGGAGGTGCGCCGCCATGACCGGCTCCTGCCCGCTCCCCGCTCCGAAGCGGTACGACCGCTACGACGCCGTCAGCTACACCCGTACCCCCAGAACATCCCCCGAGCCCGCCGCCGCGTCGCCCAACTCGCGGTCGACTGGGGCCATCCCGGGACCGCCGACGACGCGGCGCTCCTCGCGAGCGAGTTGTGCACGAACGCCCTGCTGCACGGCTGCCTGCGCGATGGTCTCTTCCGCGTCGAGACGTCCCTCACGGGCAACGCGCTGCGCATCGCCGTCACGGACCCGAAGGGAGAACGCCTCCCGGAAACACGCCCGCCCGCCACCGACGACCAGTTCGGCCGGGGTCTGCTGATCGTGCGCGCGCTGGCCGACCGCTGGGCCGTGGAGAAGCTGACGGTGGGGAAGACGGTCTGGGCGGAACTGGACATCCTGAGATGTCCAAACGCGAAGCCTGCTGCCCCGCCCGCTGGCTTCAAGTGACCGTGGGGGCCGCCCGCTTCTACGTCAGTGTCGGCCCACTGCCCCGAAGTCGCCCCAGAAGCCTTCGGAGCGCGGTCACTAGTGTGCTGCAGGCGATGATGCCGGCCGGGCGGGAGCCCGTCGATGTGCGGGCGGCTCGCGTGATCCTGAAACGGGACGACAACCGCCCGCACGGCTTCGTCGTCCACGCCACCTTTCCCATCTACCTGTAGAAAGCGACCGAGGCTGATCACCGTGCCCCTGAGCCCTTTCGAACACGACCGCCGTTACGGCGAGCTGGACCAGGTGATGCGTGCCTATATCGGGCAGCCGGCGGACGACACCCCGGACAAGCCAGCCAGGCCCTGGTCGCCTATCTGCGGCAGACCTGGCACAGCCGCCCGTGGGCGCTGGCCGTCGCCGAGCGGCAGTTGCGGGAGTACGCCGATAATCCGCCAGGGCGGCTTCGGCTGCGTCTCGGGGAGTT
Source organism: Streptomyces sp. NPDC005202 (assembly GCF_040608235.1). Lineage (NCBI taxonomy): Bacteria > Bacillati > Actinomycetota > Actinomycetes > Kitasatosporales > Streptomycetaceae > Streptomyces > Streptomyces sp. NPDC005202. The sequence goes on from NZ_JBEXHW010000024.1 coordinate 102,640, forward strand.
CTACGCGATTCCCGACGTCGGGCTGACGGAGGGCGAGATTCAGCAATGGCTGTACTGCCTCGCCGAGCACATCAAGCACAGCATCGAGGAGGGAACGTCCCCGCGCCGGCGGCGCCCGTCACCCACTGGGAGTGGCACGCCCGCTTCCCCGAACTCGGCCAGTTCCTCGGCGGCTGGTTCTCGCAGGACATGCCCGACGAGTTCGACGACCATGACGCGGCCCTCGACGACTACAGGAACTCGACAGACCCGCAGCTCGTGGCCCGCCTCGTCGGGGAGCTTCATGAGCTGCTCGCCCTGGACCTGGACGAGTCCGACTACGCCCTCGCCGTGGCCGAGCTCGGCATGGAGGTCGATCCCCCGGCACCGTACTCGCCCAGCGGCTGGCTGGCTCGGGTGGCCGACCAACTCACTGTGCCGCGTGCCGACTACGGGTCCTCGGCTTGATGGAGAGGGAGTCGAAGTGGGCAAGCACGGCGACGAATTGACGGCGCTACGGAAGCAGCTGTCCCACAGGGGACGCGTGTACGTCCGCTCGGGGCGGCTTCCTCCGACGAGCGGCGGTGCGCGCGGGGTCCTGGCCGCCGTCGCGGCCGAACACGTCTGTCGAGCAGTTGCACCGGAAAGACTGGCAACAGTACGCCACCGACCCGGCGGCTCCGGTGCCCGTCGAGCAGGTCGAGCAGGCGTTGGAACCCGTCGACGCGAAGAAGGCGGCGGCTCTGATGGGCAGCCTTGCCTCGACGTGCCTCGTGTGGCCGGGAGCCACCTTCATGGAGCCCGCCAAGGCCGACGACGTCGCGCGGCGCGTGGTGAATCTGGTCGGGCCGGGCGCCCAGTGGTGGTCCAACCGTGACGGTGACAGCGGGACCGGCGTCTCCGCATGCACCTTCGACAGCCTCGTCGCCGGTACCGACGGCCACCGCTTCGCCGTACTGATCCAGGTCGGCGATTCCTAATGGAGATGTCAAGCGGCGGACGTGACGGGCGGTATGGGGTCGTAGCACCGTCCGTCACGCAGGAGGGCCCACATGACGTTGACCC
>NZ_JBEXHW010000025.1:0-50809 GCF_040608235.1 Streptomyces sp. NPDC005202
CGTTGACTTTTGGCACGCTGTTGAGTTCTCAAGGAACGGACGCTTCCTTCGTACTCACCCTCTCGGGCTTTCCTCCGGGCGCTTCCCTTCGGTGTCTCCGACTCTATCAGTGTTTCTCCGTCTCTCTGACCACACTTCTGCGGGCACGCAGAAGCCGACCCCGAGATAGGATCTGACAAGTTGAGTGCTGCCGGGCAACGACGCCTGTGCGTCGCTCGGCCCCAAGGCAGGGGTAGGACTGTACACGGGGCTGCAGAGCGGGCGCAAATCGCTTGCGTCGTGTTCTACGGCCGCCAACCGGGACCTCTCACGCGGAACCGGCACTTCAGGTGACATACCCTGCTCAACAGTGCGCCGTCTGGGACAGGCAGTGACGGCCCATATGAATCTCCACCCCTGGGAGGCTTCCCATGACCACCGTGACGTCCCCGCTCGCAGGACGCGCCATCGGATTGGCGGCAGTGCCGGATCCGGTCTTCTCCGGAGCCATGGTCGGCCCCGGCACGGCGATCGACCCCGTGCGTGAGCCCTCTGAGGCCGTCGCGCCCATGGACGGAGTCATCGTCTCGCTGCACCCTCATGCTTTCGTCGTCGTCGACGAGCAGGGCCACGGGGTGCTCACCCATCTTGGCATCGACACCGTGCAGCTCAATGGCGAGGGCTTCGAGCTGCTCGTCAACAAAGGCGACACCGTGACGCGCGGCCAAGCCGTGGTGCGCTGGAACCCCTCCGCCGTGGAGGACGCCGGCAAGTCTCCTGTGTGCCCGGTCGTGGCGCTCGAGGCCACGGCCGAGTCTCTCTCCGATCTTCGTGACGACGGCGACGTGAAGGCCGGCGACAGCATCTTCGTCTGGAACTGACACCACGCCGTCGCACGAACGGCGAACAGGACAACCATCGCGGCGGCGGGACCCGCCGCACTATCGGAGACGGGTGAGATGGAGACAACGCTGCGAGGCGTCGGCGTGAGCCACGGAGTGGCGATCGGCGAGGTTCGGCACATGGGGACGGCGGTGCTGGAGCCGCCTGCCAAGCAGATCCCGGCCGAGGAGGCGGAGCGTGAACAGGGGCGCGCCCGTCAGGCCGTGGAGGCTGTGGCGGCCGACCTGATTGCGCGCGGCAATCTGGCGGGGGGCGAAGCCCAGGCGGTGCTCGAGGCACAGGCCATGATGGCGCAGGACCCCGAGCTGATGGCGGATGTCGACCGGCGTATCGCCGTCGGCAGCACGGCCGAGCGCGCGGTGTACGACGCGTTCGCCGCGTACCGGGACCTGCTGGCGGGTGCCGGTGAGTACCTCGCGGGTCGGGTGGCCGACCTCGACGATGTGCGGAATCGTATCGTCGCGCGACTGCTGGGCGTGCCCATGCCAGGTGTGCCGGACAGTGACGAGCCCTATGTTCTGGTCGCGCGTGACCTGGCGCCGGCCGACACGGCGCTGCTGGACCCGACCCTCGTCCTCGGCTTCGTCACCGAGGAAGGCGGGCCGACGAGCCACAGCGCGATTCTGGCGCGGGCGCTCGGTGTGCCGGCCGTGGTGGCGCTGCCGGGGGCCGGTGAGCTGGCCGAGGGCACGCTGATCGCCGTGGACGGCAGCACCGGTGAGATCTTCGTGAACCCGAGCGACGAGAAGAAGGCTCAGTTGCGGGCCGTGGCCGCCGAGCGCAAGGCCGCGCTGGCCGCCTCGACCGGACCGGGTGCCACCTCCGACGGTCACAAGGTTCCGCTGCTCGCCAACATCGGCGGTCCCGCGGACGTGGCGGCGGCCGTCGAGGCCGGTGCCGAGGGTGTCGGTCTGTTCCGGACCGAGTTCCTCTTCCTGGACGACAACAAGAACGCGCCGTCCGAGGAGAAGCAGGTCGAGGCCTACCGACAGGTGCTCGAGGCCTTCCCCGAGGGCCGTGTCGTCGTGCGTGTCCTGGACGCGGGCGCGGACAAGCCGCTCGACTTCCTGACGCCGGCCGACGAGCCGAACCCGGCCCTCGGCGTGCGTGGTCTGCGGACGCTGCTCGACCACCCCGAGGTGCTGCGCACCCAGCTGACGGCGCTCGCCAAGGCCGCCGAGGGCCTGCCGGTCTACCTCGAGGTCATGGCCCCGATGGTCGCGGACCGGGCCGATGCCAAGGCGTTCGCCGACGCGTGCCGTGAGGCGGGGCTGCAGGCGAAGTTCGGTGCGATGGTCGAGATTCCGTCGGCCGCGCTGCGGGCGCGTTCGATCCTGCAGGAGGTCGAGTTCCTGTCGCTGGGGACCAATGACCTCGCGCAGTACACCTTTGCCGCCGACCGTCAGGTGGGCGCGGTGTCCCGCCTGCAGGATCCGTGGCAGCCCGCGCTGCTCGACCTGGTCGCCATGGCTGCGGAGGCGGCGAAGGCCGAGGGCAAGAGCTGTGGTGTCTGTGGTGAGGCCGCGGCCGACCCGCTGCTCGCATGTGTGCTGACCGGTCTGGGTGTCACCTCCCTGTCCATGGGTGCGGCGTCGATTCCTTATGTCCGGGCGACGCTGGCCAAGTACACGCTGGCGCAGTGCGAACGGGCGGCGGCGGCCGCGCGGGCTGCGGACAGCGCGGACAAGGCGCGCAACGCGGCTCAGGCGGTGCTGTCCGGCGAGTAGCCGGCCCGAGCCCGTCGTCGGCTGTTCTCGAGGGGCGCTCCGCCTGCGGGTGGGGCGCCCCTCTCGTGCCCAGCCTTGTGCTCAGTGGCGGTGCCTTGGCGCGAGTCCCTCCTCTCCGAGGTCCGGAGGCACGGAGTAGTCGACTCCGGACTCCGGGGAGATCAGGTCGCCGGATTCAACGTCGGTGCAGTAGGCGTCGAAGACCTCGCCCGCGGTGAGGGGCTCCAGACCATCGCCGCGCAGGCGCCAGCCGTAGACGCGGTCGGGGGCGGCAGGGGCGCTGGTGCGCATGACGAGCCCGCCGGGGCTCCGGGTGGCGATGCCGAGGGCGAGGACCGTGCTGAACTCGAGGGCCTCGGCCTCGTCGAGTTGTGTGGCGCCGCCTTCGTCCTCGTCCGCGTGGAGGACGGCGACGAGGGTTTCGGGGGTGCTCGTGACGCTGCACACCAGGTGCCGGTTGCCCGGCGGGGCTGTGTCGAGGATGCGGACGAGGAGGTCCGAGGCACGGGCGAAGGCGGCGCGGCCGATGTCCTGGCCGCAGGATGCGCAGGGGCCGAGCCGGGCCAGGAGTGTGGAGGCGTACTCCCAGGTGGCCTGGCGGACGGCCTCGTCGACGAGGGCGGGGACGAGTTCGGCCACGGGCTGGCCCTCGTAGGGAAGGGTGGGGCCTTGGGTGGCGAGCTCGGCGGTGAAGCGGCTGCGGCTCGACGGCATGTCGGGGTCGAGGCCGTGGTCCACGCAGAACTCGGCGTATTCCTCAGGATCGAAGAGGGCCACTGTGGTGTGGCTGCCCTGGGAGGCGAGGGTCTTCAGGAGGGCCTCTACCTGTTGGAGGTAGGCCGTGTGGTCGTCGAAGGCGAAGGTGCGGTAGCGCCGCATGGCGCGGAAGTCCTGCTCGTCGGTCAGCAGGCCGATCGTGCCGGCGATTTCCCGGCGCAGGACGCGTCGCATGGTCTGGTGGTCGGTGTGCGCCATGTTTCCCCCTGTGTGCGCAGTCGATCAATGCTCACTCACAGTAACCGTCGGCACTGACAACGGTGCCGGGGCGGGGCGGTCACGGATCGTGCGGTGCTGGATCAGGCAGGTCGCGGCGATGACGGCGCCGAAGGCCGTCCAGCCGACGGGGCCGGTGGCGATGGCCGCGGTGACCGCAAGGGGCCGATGCTGCGCTGCGCGGACTGCGCGAGGCCGTGGACACGGAGATAGGCGCCCTGCGCGGTGTCGGGGGCGAGGGCGACGGAGAGCTCCCAGGAGACATTGGCGTGGAGCATCTCGGCCACGGTGAAGACCGCGGCAGAGGCGGTGAGGAGCAGGGGGGCGCCCACGGTGCCGCGGGTTGCCGAAAGGGCCATGGTGATGCCGCCGACGGCGAAAGCGACGGAGAGAGGGATCAGAAGGGTGCGGGCGGCCGCCGTGGTGGCACCGAAACGGGCCAGGGGGACCTGGAGGGCGACCACCATCACGTTGTTGAGCACCATCAGCAGAGGAGCCAGGCCGTGCGGTGTTGTGCTCGCGTGTGCGATCCACAGGGCAGGCCGACCTTGAAGACGGCGTCGTCGAACAGGACGGTCTCGGTCGCGACGTAGGCGAGGTAGGTGCGGTCGCGCCAGGGGCTCGCGGGCTTGCTCGCGGGCTCCGGGGTCTTCGAGACGGCGATGGTTCGGGAGGGCGAAAGCGGCTCGCCGCAGCGCAGGGTGAGCAGTGCGGCCGCGACGAAGGAGAGGGCGTCGCCGAGCAGCAGCCATCGGTAGGCCGCGGTGCTGCCCAGGGGCGAGGGCTGCTGCAGCGCCGAGGCCGCCCAGGGCCCAGCCGGCATTGGCGACGGTCCGGGTGACCGCCTACAGCGGACACTCGATCTGGTGACCGCGTTGGGGTTGCGCATCGTCCCCGTCGCCGTGGACGACGAGGGGTTGCGTCCCGACGCCCTGCGCCAGGCGGTGCGCTCGGGCGTACGGGCCGTGGTGTGCAGCCCGCGGGCGCAGAATCCCTACGGCGGGTGCTTCTCGTCGGCGCGCCGGGGACGCGCTGGTCGACGTGCTGCGTGGGCAGCCCGATGTGCTGGTCGTGGAGAACGACCATGCATCGGCCGTGGCGGACCCGCCCCTGTGGACGCTCACCGCCGGCGGGCTGACGCGGTGGGTGCACGTGCGCACGGTGAGCAAGTTCCTGGGCGCCGATCTGCGCTGGGCAGCGGCGGCCTGTGACGCCATCACGCTGGCCCGGCACGACGGGCGCCTGCTGCTGACGTCCGGATGGGTCAGCCATCTGCTCCAGGAGACGGTGTACGGGCTGATGACGGATGAGAGACGCGCGCGTTGGTGTCACGCGCGCGGAAGACGTACGCGCTGCGCCGCACCGCCCTCTCCCGGGAGCTGGAGGCGAGGGGGTTCACGGCGCACGGGGTGAGCGGGATGAACGTGTGGGTGCCGGTGCGGGACGAATCCGCCGTGGTGAACGGGTTGCGGTCGTACGGCTGGTGGGTCGCCGCGGGGGCCCGGTTCCGGCTGGCGTCCGAGCCCGGGGTGCGGATCTCCGTCGCCGAGCTCGAACCGGCCGACGCGGCGCGGCTGGCCTCGGACTTCGCCGTCGTGCTCGGCGAGTCCGAGGCCACCTACGGCGGGTGACCGGGCGCCTCAGGCGCGCTTGCGGGCCAGGTCCTCGTAGAAGCCCAGCAGGTCGAGGTTGTCGATGGAGCCGGGGTTGACGGCCTTCTCCAGGGGGGTGCCCTGGAGAAGACGCTTGACCGGGACCTCGATCCGCTTTCCGGTGAGGGTGTGCGGGACGCCCGGCACTTCGATGATCTCGTCGGGCACGTGGCGTGGGGACAGCTGTTCGCGGATGGTCTGCTTGATGCGGTTCAGGAGGGCGTCGTCGAGGACGGCGCCGGGGATCAGATGCACGAAGAGGGGCATCCAGTAGCCGCCGTCGGGCTGTTCGATGCCGATGACGAGGGACTCCTTGATCTCGGGGAGGCGTTCGACGACCTCGTAGATGTCGGCGGACCCCATCCGCACGCCCTGGCGGTTGAGCGTGGAGTCGGAGCGGCCGTGGATGATGACGGAGCCGCGGGAGGTGAGCGTGATCCAGTCGCCGTGACGCCACACGCCGGGATACATCGCGAAGTAGCTGTCGTGGTAGCGGCTGCCGTCCGGGTCGTTCCAGAAGTAGATCGGCATCGACGGCATGGGATGGGTGACCACGAGCTCGCCGACCTCGTCGATCAGCGGTTTGCCGCTGGGGTCCCAGGACTGCAGGTCGGTGCCCAGGCAGGGCGCCTGCAGCTCGCCGATGTGGACGGGGAGGGTGGGCACTGCTCCTGCGAAGCAGGAGCACACGTCCGTGCCGCCGCTGACAGAGGCGATCCACAGGTCCTCGCGGACCTCGTCGTGCAGCCAGCGGAACCCGTCGGGTGGCAGGGGCGATCCGGTGGTGGCGACGCACTGCACCGTGGACAGGTCGAAGTCGCGGGATGGGTGCACGCCCGCCTTGCGGCAGGCCATGACGTAGGCGGCCGAGGTGCCGAACAGGGTGGCTCCGGTGCGTTCGGCGACCCGCCACTGGGCGCCCGTGTCGGGGTGGCCGGGGCTGCCGTCGTACAGGACGATCGTCGTGCCGGTCAGCAGGCCGGAGACGAGGAAGTTCCACATCATCCAGCCGGTCGAGGTGTACCAGAAGAAGCGGTCCTCGGGGCCGAGGTCGCAGTGCAGGCCGAGTTGTTTGAGGTGCTCGACCAGGATGCCGCCCTGTGACTGGACGATGGCCTTGGGCAGGCCGGTCGTGCCGGAGGAGTACAGCACCCACAGGGGATGGTCGAAGGGGACCTGTTCGAAGACGGGGTCCACGTCCGGGGAGGTGAGGGTCGACCACTCCAGGGCGCCTTCGGGGGCCGCGGTCCCCAGGAGGGGGATGTGGACGACGGCGCGCAGGGTGGGCAGTTCCCGGCGCAGTTCGGCGACGATGTCGCGGCGGTCGTGCTCCTTGCCGCCGTAACGGTAGCCGTCGACGGTGAACAGGACGACCGGTTCGACCTGCTGGAAGCGGTCGAGGACGCTGCGGGCGCCGAAGTCGGGGGCGCAGGACGTCCAGACGGCGCCCACGGCGGCCGTGGCGAGGAGGGCGACGACGGCCTGCGGGATGTTCGGCAGGTAGCCGCTGACGCGGTCTCCGGGGCGTACGCCGAGGGCACGCAGTTCGGCGGCGAGGGAGCCCACCTGGCGGCGCAGCTCGGACCAGGTCACCGGGCGTGGCTCGTGCGTCTCGTCGACGTACAGGAGGGCCGGTTCCTCCCCGCGGGTCGTGGCCGCGCGCAGGGCGTGTTCGGCGTAGTTCAGGGTCCCCCCGGGGAACCACTGGGCGCCGGGCATCGAGCGGTCGCCCAGCACGCGCGCGTAGGGGGCCGAGAACCGGACGTCGAACCACTCCGTCACGGCCTTCCAGAAGGTGTCCAACTGGTCGACGGACCAGCGGTGCAGGGCCGCGTAGCCGCCCTCGGACGGGGCTCCGTGGCGCTCTGCCGCCCAGGCCTGAAACTTGGTGATCTGTGCCTGGGCGATGCGTTCCGGATCTGGCTGCCAGAGCGGCAGGGGGTTCGCGGTCGACATGGGGCGGCTCCCGGACTGTACGCGTCGTGTGCGTCGGTCGCGCACGTGCTGGGGTGTGCGCGTGACGCGGCTGACACGGACGATGCCATGTGATCGACTTCTACACCAGGGTGCACCCCACATAGTCCGTGTCGTGAAGATGTGGTTCCGGCACGGGTGAACGGCAGTTGAACGACACGCGCGCGGAGGGCGGTCAATGGCAGGGTGAGCAGCATGGATGGTCGTGACCTGGTGCGTTCGGTGAAGGCGATCGGTTCGGCAGGGGCGGCCCAGGGGGTGCGCACCGTACGGGCCGCGTGGCGCAGGCGGCGTGCCGACGCCAAGGGGCTGCCGCCGCGGGGGGCCGAGCGCGCACGGGTGCCCGGCGCGGTGCAGGACGTGGAGCCCGGGCCGGGGGGCGGTGTGGTGCGGTTCAGCCGCTCGGAGCTGCGGATCTCCGTCGCCGTGAACGGGGCCGTCTTCTGGGGCTGGGACGGGGCCGGCCCCGAGCCGTCGTACGCGCTCGCCGGCCGCTGCCCCGAACCGGATCCCCGCGCGGTGCTGGAGCCGGACAAGGACGGCGGCTGGCGGGTCGTGGCCGAGCGGGTCACCATCACCGTCTCGCGGCACGGGGCGGTCGAGGTGTGCACCCCCGGGGGCGTGACCCTGCGCCGCGATCTGCCGCCTCGGTGGTGGGAGCCGGTCGGCGGGGGCCGGGCGCGCTGGATGCAGCGGTCGGAGGTGGCCGCGGACGCGCGGTTCTTCGGCCTGGGCGGGCGCCCTTCGGGGCCCCGGCTGCGCAACGGCACGTATCGCCTGTGGAACACCGATCCCGGCCATGCCTTCGGACCTGATGACGACCCGCTGTACATCACCATGCCGGTCCAGCTGGTCGTGGCCGACGCGGGCACGCATCTGGTGTTCCACGACAACGCGTGGGACGGCACGGTCACGCTGCGGGAGGGCGAGGAGGGCGCCGGCTCCGGGCACGATCGGGCGGGGACGTGCGAGCTCAGGATGGACGGCGGTGCGCTGCGCTGCTGGGTGATGGTGGGCACCCCCGCGCGCGTGCTGCAAGCCTGGGCCTCGCTCACCGGGGCGGCCGCGCTGCCGCCCGCCTGGGCCCTGGGCCACCATCACGCGCGATGGGGCTTCGGCAGCGAGCAGGAGGTGCGGCGGATCGTCGCGGGCTATCAGGAGCACGGCCTGCCGCTGGACGCCGTCCACCTGGACATCGACCACTACGACGCACACCAGGTGTTCACCGTCGATCACGACCGCTTTCCGAAGCTGCCGGTGCTCGCCGAGGAACTGCGCCAGGACGGGATACGGCTGGTGTCGATCGTCGACCCGGCGGTGAAGGCCGCGCCGGGCAACGCCGTGTACGACAGCGGGACGGCCGAGGACGCCTTCGTGCGGGACGCCTCCGGGGGACTCGTACGAGGCGTCGTGTGGCCCGGAGAGGCGGTGTTCCCGGACTTCACACACGCGCGCGTGCGGCAGTGGTGGGGCGAGCTGTACGAGGAGCGGCTGGCGCAGGGGTTCGCCGGCTTCTGGCACGACATGAACGAGCCCACCTCCTTCGCCGCCTTCGGCGAGTCGACACTGCCCCGGTCGGCCCGCCACTCCCTGGAGGGCCGGGGCGGCGACCATCGCGAGGCGCACAACGTGTACGCCCTGTGCATGGCGAAGGCGGGGTACGAGGGGCTGCGGGACCTGGTCCCCCAGGAGCGGCCGTTCGTCTTCTCGCGCTCGGGGTGGGCCGGCATGCAGCGCTACGGCGGGACGTGGTCGGGCGACGTGGCCACCGGCTGGCCGGGGCTGCGGGCGTCGCTGTCGCTGGTCCTGGGGCTCGGGCTGTGCGGGGTGCCGTACTCGGGGCCGGACGTGGGCGGGTTCGACGGGAGTCCCTCGCCGGAGCTGTATCTGCGGTGGCTCCAGCTGGGGTCGTATCTGCCGCTGTTCCGGACGCATGCGAGTCTGCGGGCGGGGCGCCGTGAGCCGTGGGAGTTCGGGCCGGAGGTGCTCGAGCACGCGCGTGTGGCGCTCGTGGAGCGTCGGCGTCTGCTGCCGTACTTCGTGACGCTGGCGCATCTGGCACGGCGCACGGGCGCGCCCTACGTGCGACCGCTGTGGTGGGGCGCGCCGGAGGACCGCGCCCTGAGGGACTGCGAGGACGCCTTCCTCCTCGGCGACTGCCTTCTGGTGGCGCCGGTGCTCGACCCCGGAGCGGACCGGCGCGCCGTGCAGTTGCCGCGGGGACGGTGGTACGACACGGCGACGGGGCGAGCGTACGAGGGGCCGGCGCAGGTGTTGATCGACGCCCCCTTGTCGCGGATTCCCGTGCTCGCGCGCGCGGGTGCCGTCATCCCCGTGCGCGGCGACGACGGCGGCCTGGAGCTGGAAGTGTGGGCGCCTGCCCGTGGGCGTACCGGGGGCGGCATGGTGGTGCCAGACGCGGGTGACGGCTGGGACGAGCCCGAGATCGAGCGCTATGTCGCCCGCGGGGAGGGCCGGCGGACGGTCGTCGAGCGCGAGCGGGAGGACGGCGTGAGCGCGCCGCCCTACCCGGTGCGCATACGAGGGACCGATGAGCGGTGAGCTCAGACGTACCGGCCCTCGAACCAGGCGCGCACGGCCAACGTGTGCAGCGGGAAGGCGAGCTCCTCCGGTCGGCGCAGGAGGTGCCAGCCCTCCGTCTCGTCCGTGGCGGCGGACTTCGGCAGGCCCTCGGCCGGGCGTTCCGGCAGGAGCCCGAAGAGCAGCAGATGACCGTCGGGCGAGCTCATCGCGTCGACGAGCCGCACGTCGCGGCCGGCCGCCTCGATGCCCGTCTCCTCCTTGAGCTCGCGGACGACGGCCTGCCGCCAGTCCTCACGGTCGTCGATGTAGCCGCCCGGCAGGGCCGTGCCCCCGCGCGCGGGGGCGACGGTGCGGGTGATGACGACCAGGGCGGTGCCCTTCGTGTCGTACACGGGCTGAAGGGCCACCGCGACCGGCAGCGGGTTGCGGTAGGCCACAGTGCCGCAGGCCGGGCAGGTGCGGGGCCAGCTGGAGATGCCCACTCCGTAGGGCGCTCCGCAGCTCGAACAGTGGGAGTCCGGCACGGAATTGGCAGTCGGGTGCTGAATTTCGGACACGCGCGGACTGTATCCGATCACAGGAAGGGCGTCTTCCGTCAGGCTGCTCACTACCTCGTCGTGAGGGACTTCCAGGAGACGGGGAAATCGAAATAGGTGTCCGGGTAGGGCTCGGGCTTGTACGTGTAGTGCCACCACTCCTCGGCGAGGTTCACGAACCCGAGGTCCTCCAGGGTGTTCTTGAGCAGCAGCCGGTTGGCGCGCTGTTGTCCCTGGATGCGGGGGTCGAGCGTGTGCGCGAGGGTGTCGAAGCAGTCGAAGCCGGTCCCCATGTCGATGGAGTTGTCCGGAAAACGCTGGTCCTTGGGTGCGTAACAGGGCACCAGGGGCTCGCCCGGGACGTAGGGGCGCGTCGGCTTCGCCGGGAGCTTGACGATCGTGAGGTCCATCGTGGAGCCGCGGCTGTGGCCGGATTTCTCCGCGATGTAGCCGTCCTCGAACAGTCGGGTCTTGTCGACGTTCGGGTAGAACTCCCCCTTCATGGCCTGGTCGTCGAGGTCCTTGGCCCAGCGCACGAAGTGGTTGACGGCGCGCTGCGGCCGGTAGCAGTCGTACACCTTGAGGGTGTAGCCCCGGCGCAGCAGCTTCGTCTGGGCCTTGTGAAGGGCCTGGGCGGCGGGCCGGGTGAGGATGCAGATCGGCTGTTCGTAGCCGTCGATGCGCTCGCCGACGAAGTCGTGCGGCTTGAAGTAGCGCATCTCCTGAATGATCGTGGGATCCACGGTGCTCAGGGCCACGAAGTCCTTCGGCGCCTTGGGCTCGGGCGTCGCCCGGGCGGTGGCGGAGGCGGCAGCCACGGTCAGCAGGGCGGCGACGGCGGTGATCAGACCGCGTACGGCACAGGAGAGTCGTGTCATGCCTCCTGCATCTACCAGGAGCAGGCTGCGCCGGGGAAGCGATCGTGCGCCGTTGTTCCGTACGCCCTGCCCATTCTCCGTTGCCCGTGGCACACTTCTGACGCTTCGTCAGGTTGGATGCCGGGGAGGGACCTTGTCGCGTACACGGACGTCTGTGGTCGCCGGGTGGTTCACCGGCGAGGGGGACGACTTCCGGTTCCTCGGCACGCGATGCTCTGCCTGCGCCTCGGTCTTCTTTCCGCGCGAGGACGCCCACTGCCGCAATCCAGGGTGCCCGGGGGGCGAGCTGCGGGAGGTCCCGCTGTCCCGGCGCGGCCGCGTGTGGTCGTACACGGACAGCCGGTACCGGCCTCCGTCACCGTTTGTGAGCGATCCGGAACTTCCGTGGGAGCCGTACGCGTTGATCGCTGTGGAGCTGGAGTCCGAGCGGATCGTGGTACTCGGGCAGGCAGCCGACGGGGTCACTGTCGCCGATCTGGCGGTGGGCATGGAGGTGGAGGTCGTCCCCGGCGTGCTGCACGAGGACGCGAAGACGACCTGGACGACCTGGAAGTGGCGGCCGACGGGGGTGACGGCATGACGGCGGATGTGGCAGTGCTGGGAGCGGGCATGCACCCCTGGGGCAAGTGGGGGCGCAACTTCGTCGAGTACGGGACGGCAGCGGCCCGCGCGGCGCTTGTCGACGCCGGGCTGGACTGGCGGGACATCGGCTCAATCGTCGGGGCGGACACCGTGCGGGGCGGCTACCCCGGGTACGTGGCGGGGGCGACCTTCGCGAAGGCGCTCGGCTGGCAGGGGGCCCGCGTCGCGAGCGTGTACGCGGCGTGCGCGTCCGGGGCGCAGGCCGTGGCGACCGCGCGGGCGCAGATCCTCGCCGGCCTGGCGGACGTGGTGCTCGTCGTGGGCGCGGATGCGGCCCCCAAGGGGTTCCTCCGGCCGGCGGGCGGGGACCGGCCCGACGATCCGGACTGGCTGCGCTTCCGGGTCCTCGGGGCGACCAACCCGACCTACTTCGGACTGTACGCGCGCCGTCGGATGGCGGTGCACGGCGACACCCTGGACGACTTCGCGCAAGTCAAGGTGAAGAACGCCGCCATGGGAGCGCTGAATCCGAACGCGCGCTACCGCAAGCGGGTCACCGCCGAGGAGGTCGCCGCCTCCGCGGTCGTGGCCGATCCGTTGCGGCTGCTCGACATCTGCGCGACCTCCGACGGCGGGGCGGCGCTGGTGCTGTCCAGCATGGAGTTCGCCCGTCGGCACGGCGCACCGGCACCCGCGCGGATCCGCGCGGTGTCCACGGTGTCCCCTCGGTTCCCCAATACTGTGCTGGACCTGCCGGACATCGCGACGGACTCCGCGGTCGCGATGGAGCCCGCCGAGGAGACCTTCCGGGCTGCGATCGCCCGGGCGGCGTACGAGGAGGCGGGCATCGGGCCCGAGGACCTCTCCCTGGCCGAGGTCTACGACCTGTCCACCGCCCTGGAGCTGCAGTGGTACGAGGATCTGGGCCTGTGCTGCGAGGGTGAGGGCACCAAGCTGCTCCATGAGGGTGCGACGGCCCTCGGCGGGCGCATACCGGTGAACGCGAGCGGTGGGCTGCCCTACTTCGGGGAGGCGGTCCCGGCACAGGCGATCGCCCAGGTCTGCACCTGGCAGTTGTGGGGCGACGCGGGTGACCGGCAGGTCGAAGGGGCGAGCGTGGGGATCACGGTGAACCAGGGGCTGTTCGGGCACGGTTCTGCGGTGGTTGCGGTGCGGTGAGAGGAGGTCCGGCGGGAGCCTGGCCGGCGGTTCCGCCGGGTTGGCTGCAAGGCCTTTCTCATACGCTGTGTGATCGCCCCGGAATCCTCCGTGAACGTCTCATGAACTGGGCCTGGGCGTGCGCGGGGCGGCGCCATCATGCTCCCGTGCACTCCTGGACGGACACTCTCCGCTTCGCCTTCCAGCCGGTGGTCAATCTGACGACCGGTGGGGTCGCGGCGCTGGAGGTCCTCGCTCGCCCGGAGACCGGCGACATCCTGGCCGAGGCCCGCCGCGACCCCGAGCTCGACGGCCGACTGGCGGTGTCGGCGCTCCGCACCGCAACCCGCAAGGAGACGCTGCTGCCGCTCCACTTGAACGTGTTCGCCGGCACCCTCGCCGACCTCGGCGGGCTCGGCCTGCTGCACGACGCCGTGCGCGAGGCGGGACGAATGCCATGGGAAGTCACGATCGACGTGGTCCCGCCGTACACGCACGTACCGCAGCAGGCCCTGCTGGAGGCGGTCGCTGCGCTGCGGGGCCAGGGTTTCCGGGTCAGCGCGGACGGCGTCGGGGACGGGGACGTGCCCCTACGGCTGCTCACCGACCTCGCGCCCGACCTGGTGAAGCTCGACTCCTCGCTGCTGGCACGGCCTGCGGCGGTACGCGCGATGCGGACGCTGTGCGAGCAGGTGGGAGCGTTGCTGGCGGTCGAGGGCGTGGAGACGGAACGGCAGTATGCGGTCGCGCTGTCGGCCGGGGCGCAGCTGGCGCAGGGCGAGCTGTTCGCCCCGCCCGCCCGGTTGCCGGCCGCGGACGTATACGTTCCGCCCCGCTTCCCGGAGGTCGTGGTGACACCGCGGTCGGGGCCGTCGGTGCGGGAGTTCCTGCGGCCGGCAGCGCTGCTGCCCGCCCAGGCCTCCGCGGGCCAGGTGCGGGCGCTGCTGACCGGGTCGCCCGACGTGTCCGGGGTGCTGCTCGTGGACCAGTACGGGGTGCCGGTCCGGTCGGTGCACCGGTCCCGCTTCCTGCTGACGATGTCCGGGCGCTACGGCCATGCCCTGTACGCCGACCGTCCCGCAGCCAAGCTGGGCGATCCGCCCCGCACGGTGGGCATCGACGCGACCGCCTGGGAGGTGCTGGACGTGGTGGCCGTCGGCAGCCGGGATCGCACCTCGGACGATGTGGCGGTCGTCGACCAGCGGGGGCGGTGCGTGGGCGTCGTACGGCTGGCGGACCTCGTACGGGCGCTGGCCGAGTCCCGGGTCGAGGAAGCCGCGGGGCTCAATCCGCTGACGCGGCTGCCCGGCTCGGACTCGATCACGGGCGAGGTGGACCGGTGGATCGCGGACGGCCGGACGTTCGCGCTGAGCTGGCTGGACATCGACCACTTCAAGCAGGTCAACGACGGCGCCGGGTTCGCCGCGGGCGATGAGCTGATCCGGTCGGTGGGGCAGGCGCTGCAGCGCGCGGCGACCGATTCCATGCGCGTGGGACACATCGGCGGTGACGACTTCCTGGTGCTGGCGGATCCGGAGGAACTGGATCCGCTGGTCTCCTCCGTGCTGGAGGCACCCTGGTCAGCCGGCGGCCTGCCGGTCACGTTGTCCCTGGCCACGATCGTGTGCGTGCCGGGCAGCGTGACCGACCACCGTCAGGCGGCCGCCTGTCTGGCACCGCTGAAGAAGTCCGCGAAGGCGCTCCACGGGGCCAGCTGGGTGCTCGGCCGAGCGAACCTGCCCGGCCACGAGATCCGCCGCGGCTCCGCAGCGACGGCCGCCCAGGCCGGGTGAGGCCCGACGTCGGCTGCACGCAGACGGGGCGAGGAGCGGCGACGACTGCGAGCGGTGAGGAGCGGCGACGACTGCGCGCAGACAGGGTGAGGAGCAGCGACGGCTGCGAGCGGTGAGGACCGCCGAAGGCTGCGCAGACCGGGAAAAGCACGCAAGGCCCCGCAGCTCGGGCAAGGCGCGGCGATGGTCGCCCACAGAGCGGGTGAGTGCGGCGAACGGCGCGTAGGCAGGTGAGAGGGTGAGGGCGCCGAACGGCGCGCAGGCGGGGTGCGAGGCGTGGAGGCGGCCGCTCAGCCGGGGTGAGTGCGGGGACGGGGGCGTGGCATCGGTGAGCGTGCGGGCGAGTCAGTCGGGCCGCACCGGCGCCCGCGGTTCCGCCCATGCCGCCTCCGAACCACCTGTGCGCACCCTCTGCACCGGCGAGGGGCCCACCGTCATCGTTGCCGTCGGCGACCTTGACGCTCCCTGTACACAGGTGAACACTTCCCGTGTCAGTCGACGTCGCCGCACGTTCTCGGCGTATTCAGGCACGGCACCGTGCGGGCCCCGCTCGCACCCCGACCCCTCCCCCCACAGGCGATTCGACTGCGACGGCACGCTCGTCACGGACGCCGGGCGGGGCGCGGGACCTCCCTGCCTTCGGCTGAAGCGCCATGGGAAACGCACCTCGCAGGGAGGACCGGGGTCGATCACCCCGGGCCGGGGCCTAGGAGCCGCCATGAGCAACGGAGACATATTCGTCGGCGAGATCATCGGTACGGCGATCCTGATCCTCTTCGGCGCGGGTGTCTGCGCCGCCGTGACCCTCAGATACTCCAAGGCCCGCGCCGCGGGCTGGGTCGTCATCGCGTTCGGCTGGGGATTCGGCGTGCTCGCCGGCGCCTACACCGCCGCTCCCCTCTCCGGCGGGCACCTCAACCCGGCCGTCACCATCGGCATCGCCGTCGACACCGGCAAGTGGGACTAAGTCTGGGTCTATCTCCTGGGCCAGTTCGTCGGCGCGATGCTGGGCGCCGCTTTCACCTACCTCGTCTATCTCGCGCAGTTTCAGGCCAATGTGGGCCAAACTGGTACCACCGAGGGCACCACGGACGAACCGGTTCCAACCCTCGGCGTCTTCTCCACCATCCCGGAGATCCGAAACCCAATCGCCAACCTGATTACGGAGATCATCGCAACGATCGCGCTCGTCCTGCCGATCCTCGCCTTCGGACTGACGAAGGGGCTCGGCGAGTCCGGCACCACGGTGCTGGTCGTCTCCCTGCTGGTCGTCGGCATCGGTCTGTCGCTGGGCGGGCCCACCGGCTACGCGATCAACCCGACGCGCGACCTGGGCCCGCGCATCGTCCACACCCTTCTGCCGATCCCGAACAGGGGCACCTCCGACTGGGGCTACGCCTGGATCCCGGTCGTCGGCCCGCTGATCGCAGGGGCGCTCGCGGGCGTCATCTACAACGCAGCCTTCTGACCCTCGCCACCAAGGGGTAGCCATGACGGACAACGCCGAGAAGTACGTGGCCGCTATCGACCAGGGCACCACCTCGAGCCGCTGCATCGTCTTCGACCAGAGCGGCGCGATCGTCGCCGTCGACCAGCGCGAACACCGCCAGATCTTCCCCAAGCCGGGCTGGGTGGAGCACGACGCCACCGAGATCTGGTCCAAGGTGCAGGCGGTGGTGGCGGGCGCCGTCGCCAAGGCAGGACTGCGCGCCGACCAGCTGAGCGCACTCGGCATCACCAACCAGCGAGAGACGACGGTCCTGTGGGACCGCGCCACGGGCAAGCCGGTGCACAACGCGATCGTGTGGCAGGACACACGCACCTCGGCGCTCTGCAACGAGCTGGCCGGCTCGGACGGGCAGGACCGTTTCCGCGAGCAGACCGGCCTGCCGCTCGCCAGCTACTTCTCCGGGCCCAAAGCGGCCTGGCTGCTGGACAACGTGCCCGGCCTGCGCGACCGCGCCGAGCGCGGCGAGATCGCCTTCGGCACGATCGACTCCTGGCTCATCTGGAACCTCACCGGCGGCACCGACGGCGGACAGCACGTCACCGACGTCACCAACGCCGGGCGCACCATGCTGATGAACCTGGAGACCCTCCAGTGGGACCAGTCCATCCTGTCCGCCATGAACGTCCCCGAAGCGATCCTGCCCGAGATCAAGTCCTCCTCCGAGGTGTACGGGACGGCTGTGGGCCAGCTCGCAGGGGTACCGGTGGCGTCGGCACTGGGGGACCAGCAGGCAGCCGTGTTCGGGCAGGCCTGCTACGACGTGGGAGACGCCAAGAACACGTACGGCACCGGCAGCTTCCTGCTGCTGAACACCGGCAACCGGCCCGTGCCGTCGAAGAACGGCCTGCTCACCACCATGGGCTACAAGATCGGCAGTGAGGCGCCGGTCTACTGCCTGGAGGGAGCGATCGCCATCACCGGCGCGCTGGTGCAGTGGTTCCGCGATCAGCTCGGCATCATCCGTACCGCGGACGAGATCGAGCCGCTGGCGGCGAGCGTCGAGGACAACGGCGGCGCGTACATCGTGCCCGCGTTCTCCGGCCTGTTCGCGCCGTACTGGCGCTCGGACGCGCGGGGGGTCATCACCGGCCTGACGCGGTACGTCACGAAGGCGCACCTCGCGCGGGCGGTGCTCGAAGCCACCAGCTGGCAGACCCGCGAGGTCGTGGACGCCATGTACCAGGACTCCGGGGTGCAGCTGACGACCCTGAAGGTCGACGGCGGCATGACGAAGAACAACCTGCTCATGCAGCACCAGGCGGACGTGCTCGACGTGCCGGTGATCCGTCCCAAGGTCTCCGAGACCACCTGTTTGGGCGCCGCGTACGCGGCCGGGCTCGCCACCGGCGTGTGGAGCGACCTCGACGAGCTCAAGTCGCACTGGCGGAAGGACGCCGAGTGGACACCGGCGACGGAGTCCTCGGTCCGTGACCGCGAGTACCACAACTGGCGCAAGGCCGTGGAGAAGAGCTTCGGCTGGCTCGAGGACGGCGAGGACTAGGCACGCGCGCGCCCACCGTGAACCACGCGCGTGTGGACGTCGACGCAACCCCACACGCGCGTGCCATGGGCCGCGGCCCGTACCCCGGTCGGCGCGGGCACGGGCCTTGCGCGGGCGTCAGGTGGTGACGACCGGACGGCGGTCCGCGGCGTAGGCCATGGCGTGCTCGACGACCCCGATGAGGATTTCCTTGACCGACTCGCGGTCGCGGGCGTCGCACAGCAGCAGCGGGACGTCGTCGTCGAGGTCGAGGGCCTGGCGGACGTCCTCCGCCGGGTAACGGGGGGCTCCCTCGAAGCAGTTGACGCCGACGAGGAAGGGGATGCCGCGCCGCTCGAAGTAGTCGACGGCGGCGAAGCAGTCCTGCAGGCGGCGTGTGTCGGCCAGGACGACGGCGCCGAGCGCGCCCTCGGACAGCTCGTCCCACATGAACCAGAACCGTTCCTGGCCGGGCGTTCCGAACAGGTACAGCACCAGGTCCTCGCGCAGCGTGATGCGGCCGAAGTCCATGGCCACGGTGGTGGTGTGCTTGCCCTCCACGCCGTTGGTGTCGTCGACCGGGCGCCCGGCCTCGGTGAGCAGCTCCTCGGTGCGCAGCGGCCTGATCTCGCTGACCGCAGCGACGAGGGTCGTCTTGCCCACGCCGAAACCGCCGGCCACCAGGATCTTGAGCGTGACGGGCTCGACCGGGGGCTTGCCGCGCTCAGAACGCCCGAAGATCATCGATGTCTTCTCCTGCTTGATGGGGGTCGGGTGACGGTGGGCCGTAGCCTCCGCCGCCGGGGGTTTCGATGACGAGTACGTCGCCGGGGGCGACGTCCGCCGAGTCACTTCCGCCGAGTTCGACGAGCGTGCCGTCCGCGCGCTCCACGCCGTTGGCGCCCAGCGCGCCGGGCTCGCCGCCCGCCATGCCGTACGGCGCAACCCTGCGGTGCTGGGACAGTGTGGAGACGGTCATGGCCTCCAGGAAGCGGATACGGCGCACCGCGCCGTCTCCGCCGCGCCACCGTCCGGCGCCGCCGCTGCCCCGCCTGACCGCGAACTCCTCCAGCCGAACCGGCAGCCGCCATTCGAGGACTTCGGGGTCGGTGAGCCGCGAGTTGGTCATGTGGGTCTGGACGACGCTCGCACCGGGGAAGCCGTCGCCCGCGCCGGAGCCGGAGGCGACGGTCTCGTAGTACTGGTGGCGTTCGTTGCCGAAGGTGACGTTGTTCATTGTCCCGGAGCCCTCGGCCTGGACGCCGAGCGCCGCGTACAGGGCCCCGGTGATCGCCTGGGAGGTCTCCACGTTGCCCGCGACGACGGCGGCCGGCGGCTCGGGGCTGAGCATCGAGCCGGGCGGCACGATGATCTTCAGGGGGCGCAGACAGCCGTCGTTGAGGGGGATGTCGTCGGCGACCAGGGTACGGAAGACGTACAGAACGGCCGCGTTGACCACCGAGAACGGGGCGTTGAAGTTGGTCGCCGACTGCGGAGAGGTGCCGGTGAAGTCGATCGTCGCCGACCTCTTGGCGCGGTCCACACGGACGCGGACCCGGATGACGGCGCCCGTGTCGGTCTCGTAGGCGTACTCCCCGTCGTCCAGGGCGTCGATGACCCGGCGGACGGCCTCCTCGGCGTTGTCCTGGACGTGCCGCATGTAGGCCTGGACGACCTCGAGGCCGAAGTCCTCGATCATGCGGGCGACCTCGTCGACGCCCTTGCGGTTGGCGGCGATCTGGGCGCGCAGGTCGGCGAGGTTGGTCTTCGGGTTGCGAGAGGGGTACAGCGCCTCGGTCAGCAGGCGGTGGGTCTCCTCCTCGCGGAACCGGCCGTTCTCGGCAAGCAGCCAGTTGTCGAAGAGGACACCCTCCTCCTCGATGGTGCGGCTGTTCGCGGGCATGGAGCCCGGCGCGATGCCCCCGATTTCTGCGTGGTGGCCGCGCGAGGCGACGTAGAACAGGATCCGGTCACCCTCCGTGTCGAACACCGGGGTGATGACGGTGACGTCCGGGAGGTGGGTGCCGCCGTGGTACGGGTCGTTGACCGCGTACGTGTCTCCGGGCCGCATCCGGGAGCCGCGGCGCCGGATGACCTCCTTGACGCTGGTGCCCATGGAGCCCAGGTGGACGGGGATGTGCGGGGCGTTGGCCACGAGGTTTCCGTCCGGGTCGAACAGGGCGCAGGAGAAGTCGAGACGTTCCTTGATGTTGACCGACTGAGCCGTGGACTCCAGTCGGGCGCCCATCTGCTCGGCGATGGACATGAAGAGGTTGTTGAAGACCTCGAGGAGGACCGGGTCTGCTTCCGTGCCGAGATCGGAACTCTGCGTAACCGCCGCGCGTTCCATGACCAGATGCCCGTCATCGGTCGCCGCGGCCCACCAGCCGTCGTCGACGACGGTCGTCGCACTGGCCTCGGTGATGATCGCGGGGCCGGTGACGGTGACGCCGGGTCGAAGATCCTCTCGGCGGTGGAGGGGGACGTCGCGCCAGGCGCCGCCGGTGTGGAGACGGACGGTCTCCGGGGTGGCGGAGCGGCCTGCGCGGGCGGCCTCGTACGGGGCGAGAGCGGAGAGATCGGGGGGTTCGGTGACGCCGGTGGCTTCCACGGAGAGGGCTTCGACGACGACCGGGCGGTCGAGCTTGAAGGAGTACGTGGCGCGATGACGTTCTTCGAAGGCGTGCCTCATGGTGTCGGGCTCGGTCAGCTCGACGGTGAGGGGGGTGTCCGTGCCGTCGTAGCGGAGCTGGGCGCGCCGGGTGACGCGGATGCGGTCCTCGGGGACGTCCTCGGCGAGGAGTTCGGCGCGGGCCGCGCCCTCCAGGTCGTCGGCGGTCTTCACGACGCCCGGCATGGAGGCGGGCTCCAAGGGAGCTTCGACGGACTGTTCCCGCATGGCCGTGGTGTCGGCGAGACCGATGCCGAGCGCCGACAGGACGCCGGCCATGGGCGGGACGAGGACGGTGCGGATGCCGAGCGAGTCGGCGACCATGCAGGCGTGCTGTCCGCCCGCACCACCGAAGGTGGTGAGGGCGTAGCGAGTGACGTCGTGGCCCTTCTGCACGGAGATCCGCTTCACGGCGTTGGCGATGTTGGCGACCGCGATCTGCAGGTAACCCTCGGCGACCTGTTCGGGCGTGCGGTCGTCGCCCGTCTTCTCCCGGATCTCGCGGGCGAGGGCGGTGAACCGCGCGCGGACGAGCTCCGCGTCGAGTGGCTGGTCGCCGCGGGGCCCGAACACCCTGGGGAAGTACGCGGGCTGGATGCGGCCCAGCATGACGTTGGCGTCGGTGACGGCGAGCGGGCCGCCGCCGCGGTAGCAGGCGGGCCCCGGGTCGGCGCCCGCCGAGTCCGGGCCCACACGGTAGCGGGAGCCGTCGAAGTGCAGGACCGAGCCACCGCCGGCGGCCACGGTGTGGATGTCCAGCATGGGCGCCCGCAGCCGGACGCCCGCGATCTGCGTGGTGAAGACGCGTTCGTACTCGCCCGCGAAGTGGGAGACGTCGGTGGAGGTGCCGCCCATGTCGAAGCCGATGACGCGGTCGAAGCCGGCGAGCTGGGACATGCGCGCCATGCCGACGATGCCGCCCGCCGGTCCCGAGAGGATGGCGTCCTTGCCGCGGAACTGCCCGGCCTCGGCGAGCCCGCCGTTGGACTGCATGAACATCAGCCGGACGCCTTCGAGCTCGTCGGCGACGTGCTGGACGTAGCGGCGCAGCACGGGCGAGAGGTAGGCGTCGACGACAGCGGTGTCCCCGCGCGGGACGAGCTTCATCAGCGGGCTGACCTCGCTGGACAGCGAGATCTGCGGGAAGCCGATCCGCTCGGCCAGCTCGCCGACGGCCCGTTCGTGCACGGGGTGGAGATGGCTGTGCAGGCAGACCACGGCGACGGCGCGGACCCCGTCGTCGTACGCCTGCTGGAGCGGGCCCGTGAGAGCGTCCAGGTCGGGGGCGCGCAGGACGGTGCCGTCGGCCGCGATGCGCTCGTCGACCTCGACGACCCGTTCGTAGAGCAGCTCGGGCAGGTCGATGCGGCGGGCGAAGATGTGCGGACGGTTCTGGTAGGCGATGCGCAGGGCGTCGCGGAAGCCCCGGGTGATGACGAGGAGGGTCCGCTCGCCCTTGCGCTCCAGCAGAGCGTTGGTGGCGACGGTCGTGCCCATGCGGACGGACTCGATGGGGTCCTGGGATCCGTCGAGGAGCTTGCGTACACCGGCGACGGCCGCGTCGGCGTACCGCAGGGGATTGTCGGACAGCAGCTTGTGCGTGACCAGGCGGCCGTCCGGGCGCCGCGCGACGATGTCGGTGAAGGTGCCGCCTCGGTCGACCCACAACTGCCAGCCTGTCATGTCACTACCCCGCTTCCGCGCCGCTCACAGCGCCCGCAGGCCGTTGATCACGTCGCGCAGAATACTCTCGTCCGGCAGTTCGGCCGGGGGCACCGGACGCGTCACATGGACGTATTCCTCGTCCACGAGGTCACCGATGAGCACCCGCACCACGCCGACGGGGAGGTCGAGTTCCGCGGCGAGTTCGGCGACCGACTGCGGGGTGTCACGGCACAGTTCGACGATGTCCACGTGTTCCGGGGACAACGTATGGTCCGCCTCCGGATCCTCCACGCGGGGCTCCGTGACGACCACCGCGATCAGGTCGAGGCGGTGCTGGGCCGCATGGCTGGTGCGGCCCCGTGTCATGGCGTACGGCCGAACCACCGGTCCGGCGTCGTCGTCGTACCAGTGGCTTCTTGCCTGGCCGTCTCCGCTCATGTCATCCCACTACCCGCCGGAGGGCAGATCGGTACGCGGCGCGGCGCCCAGATGCACACCGACCCGCTTGACGAGGAGCGTCATCTCGTACGCGACCTGGCCCACGTCCGAGTCGGCGTCCGACAGGACGGCGAGGCAGCTGCCGTCGCCGGCCGCCGTCACGAACAGGAAGGCGTCGTCCAGCTCGACGACCGTCTGCCGGACGTTACCCGCGTCGAAGTGGCGGCCCACGCCCTTGGCGAGGCTGTGGAAGCCGGAGGCCACGGCGGCCAGGTGCTCGCTGTCCTCCCGGGTCAGGTCCTTGGACACCCCCGTCGGCAGACCGTCCCCGGAGAGCACGATGGCCTTGCGGATGCTGGCGACCCGGTCCACGAGGTCGTCGAGGAGCCAGTTCAGCTCCCCCTTGTTGGTCGCGGTGTGGCCGGTCGCCTTCGGTGCGGTCATCGACCGTCCCCCTTAGTCGTTCCTTGTGCTGTGCCGTCCCGGGCCTCGTCGCCCCAGGCGTTCTCCTCACGGCCGCGCTGCCAGCCGCGCTGGAGCGAGGCCATACGGCTGCGCACCGCGTCGGCATCGCGTTCGACGGGTTCCGCCCGGTCCTCGGTGCGCCGCTCGGGGCTCTGCTTCAGCTGCGGGGCCAGGCTCGCCTGCCGCACGCGCCGGGGCAGCGGTCCCGCGCCAGGTCCGGGCTTGCCGGGTGCGATGGCGCAGCTCCGGCTCGTGTCGCCGGGGCCGCCGGCCTCGAGCGCGGCACGGCCGATGCGCTTCGGGAGGGCGGGAGCCTCCTCCGACCGCTTTCCCGTGTCCGGGGATGCCGGGGAGGCATCGCGTCCGCCGAGGCGGTCGGCCGCGCCGCCGACTCGCTTCAGGGGCGTTTCGCCACGACGGCGGGTCGGCAGCGGGGCCACCGCCTCCGGTTCCGGTCGGCCGAGGCTCGCCGGGGCCTTGTCGTCCGCCGCCTCGCGGAGGGACCGCTGTTCGGTGACCGGGCGTCCGTGGGAGCTGATCAGCTTGGGCGTCCGGCGCCGGGGCAGGGGGACCGGGACACCCCGGTCCTCGGCCTCGCCGGTGCGGTCCGGTGCGCCGCGCAGGCCGGCGGTCTGCCGGGGCTCGGCGCCGGGGCGGGCCGTCGCGTCGTCCGGCTCCGGCCGGGCCGGGGAATGGCGCGGGCGGAACAGTTCGCCGCGTTCGCTGTCCTCGTCGTCGAGGGCGCCGGGAAAGTCCTCGATGGCGTCCAGGTCGACGGGAGCCTCCAGCTCCACCGGCCCGTCCAGGAGCGAGGCCGGCAGTCCGGGAAGCTGCACGGGTGCCTGGGATAGAGCGGTCCTGCGGCTCTCTCCCCGTTCGGCCTCCGTCGAGGGCCGGTCCCGGTCGAGACGGAAGCCGATGCCGTTGGTATCGGGGACGTCGACCGTCAGCAGCGCGTCGGGGATGAAGACGACGGCGGTGGTGCCGCCGTACGGGGACGGCTGCAGCGAGACCCGGACGTTCTGCCGCTGGGCGAGCCGGCTGACCACGAACAGTCCGAGCCGGTCGGTGTCGGTCAGTTCGAACTCCGGTGTCTCGGCGAGCCGGAGGTTGGCGTCCAGCAGCGCTTCGGCGGCCATGCCGAGGCCCCGGTCGTGGATCTCCAGGGTGAAGCCGTTGGCGACGTGTTCGCCGAGGACCTGGACGGCGGTGTGCGGCGGGGAGAACACCGTGGCGTTCTCCAGCAGTTCGGCCACGAGGTGGGTGAGGTCGGCGACGGCGGGGCCGGTGACCGCGATACGCGGCAGCCGACGGACCTCGATGCGTTCGTAGTCCTCCACCTCGGCGACGGCGGCGCGCACGATGTCCATCAGCTGTACGGGCTTGCGCCACTGCCGGGACGGGGCGGCTCCGGAGAGGATCACCAGGCCCTCGGCGTGCCGGCGCATGCGGGTGGTCAGGTGGTCGAGGCGGAACAGGTCGGCGAGTTCCTCGGTGTCATCGGTCCGGCGTTCCATGGCGTCGAGGAGGGTGAGCTGCTTGTGCAGCAGGACCTGGCTGCGGCGGGCGAGGTTGACGAAGACCTCGGAGACGCCGGCGCGGAGCTCGGCCTGCTTGACAGCGGCCTCGACGGCGGCCCGCTGCAGGGTGTTGAGGGCCTGGCCGACCTCGCCGATCTCGTTCTTGTCGTATGCGAGGCGCGGGACCTCGGTCTCCACGTCGACCTGTTCGCCCGCGGACAGCCGGCGCATCACGCTGGGCAGCCGGACGCCGGACGCCTCGTGGGCCTCCAGGCGCAGTTGCCTGAGGTCGCGGATGAGGCCGCGGCCGATGCGCACGGACAGCACGAGGGAGAGCAACAGGGCGATCAGACCGAGGACACCGGCGACGGCCGCCTGCAGGATGACATCCATCGCGACCGGGCGGACGCGATCCTGGTAGCGATCGTTGGCCTGGTCGTCGAGGGTGCCGAGTTCGTCGAGCACGTCTCCGGCGGCGGTGTCCCAGCTCTTGGCGGTGACGCCCTCGGGAGTGCCGGACGGGGTGGAGACGACGTCTTCCTCGGCCACCCGCAGCGGGGCGGAGGAGGCGTTCTTCCAGAAGCGTTCGTAGTGGCCGCGTTCGGAGGCGGGCAGCAGCGGGAGGTTGATGTCGTACATCAGGGACCGCTGGGCCACGAGGTCGGAGATGTCGCGGCTCTCGTCGCGGGTGAGCCTGCCGACGACCAGCGAGGAGCCGAGGAGCGCGTCCTCGCGGGAGAGGAGTTCGCGTGCCCGGGCGAGGTTGACGAGGGCGCGGTACTGCTTGTCCAGCTCCACGTCGTCGACGACATGGAGGTTGGCGAGCAGGACGTAGCAGGGGTCGACCAGGCGGTTGTAGAGGTCGAGCGCCTGCGCGCGGCTGACGGTGCCGTCCTCGACGCTGCGGCGCAAGGACTCGATGCCGTCGAAGGCGTCGAGCGCGGCGGTAAGCCGCCCGTCGCTGCCGGTGCCCATGGCGTCCCGGACGTCGGGGTTCTTCCCGTTCCTGCGGATCTTGGCGATGGCCTCGTCGGTGGCGGTCCGGCTGCGCCGCAGCGCGGCCAGCCCGTCGGAGGCGCGGGGGTCCGCGAGATAGACGAGGGTCTGGCGGCGCTCCTGCTGCAGGACGCGGACGGTGTCCTCGGTGGGGTAGGCGATCTTTTCCACCACGGAGGACACCTTGAACAGCTGGGCCGCCTGTCGTCCCGTGATCACAGTGGCGAAGGCCCAGATCGCGGTCAGGGACAGCAGCGGCACGAGAAGCAGCGCCACGATCTTCCGGCGGATGGACTTCCCGCGAAAGCGCATGGCCTCCCCCAGCTCGACCCCCACCGAAAGGGGGTACACATGTGCGTCAACAAACGGCGCGAGCCTACTACCGACACACAGGTAACTCGAAGAGCTGTCCGGAGGCTGAAGTTCCGTACCCGCGGCGAGAGATGGCGAGTTGTCCGGGCATTGCGGGAGATGGCGGCCCGGATTCCCAGGGTGGCGGACGCGTCGCAACAGGTCGGCCGACTTGGCCGGTTGGCCGATATTTTTCGCTGGTTGGGAATCTTCGTGACGCCTCGTTCGTCCTTGTCTATGGGAAATGGGGGCGGAATCGGCCACAGGAGCCGTATCCCGCACCTGGGCGGCGTAAAACAGCGCAAGCCGGGCAGCCACTGGGGAGTCGGGTCTTCGGACACCGGGGCGAGCGGCCTGCTGGCGGTGGGGAGTGACACGTTGATGGACACGGCGGAGCGGCGCCAGACGGCCGGTGACGGCGGGGCGGCGCAGCTGACAGTGGCGCAACGGGCGCCTGAGGCACGGGATAGCGACATTCCGGCGGTCGGGGACGACACGGAGGGGGCTCGCGGGCTTTTGGCGCATGCGGGCGCACCGGAGGCCGGACACGGGCTTTCGGCGCGCGCGGGCGGACCGGCCACGCCGTGCGGCTCAGCGGCGGCGGGCGACGAGCAGCAGCCGGGGGTCGCCGCGGCACACGCGGCGCAGGAGCAGCCCTACTACAAGCCGTTGTGGGTCGAGGAACCCGCGCGGCGGCGCCGGTTGCCGGATCCGGTGCGTGAGGCGGCCGTCCGGGCGGTGCTGATCATCGCCGTGACGCTGATACAGGCGGTGGTGGCGTTCCTGTGCACCATGGCGGGGTCCTGGCTGGCGTTCCCCATGGTCCTCAGCAGCGTGGCCAGCACGGTGGTGGCCACCTGGGCCGCGCTCGACGTCTGGGTGACCCGCCAGGTATGGAACCAGCGCAACGGCGTGGTGTCGACGCCGAGCAGCACGGCACGGGCCCTGCGGCGCGAGCGCCGCCGGACCCGGCGTGAGGAGCGGGCGGCCGAACGGGCCCAGGAGCGAATACGCCGGCGGGGCGGCACGGGACAGCTGTCGCACTCCTAGGCGCGCCTCGGCGGAGCCCGCTCGAGGGCGTCTGTCGCGGGGCCGGCCAGGCCCCCTGACACCGCGTCGGTCACCGCGCGTTCACAGCGCGGCCGGCTGCACCCGGCTCTCCGTCCGCGCCAGTTCGCGGCGGGCCCGCATGAAAGGGCGGGGGCGGTCCACGGCGAGTACCGCGGTCGTACGGCCGTCACGCTCGTACACGGCGAGGAAGCCACCCTCGGCCGGTGCGCCGTCGGCGAGTTCGCCCTCGGTGATGCGGACGGTGTCGCCGTCCTGACGGTGGCCGGCGAACTGGATACGGGCGCCGTACTGGTCGGACCAGAAGTACGGCACCGACCGCATGGTCTCGACGGTCCGCCCGGCTAGCAGGTTGGCCACGGCGACGCGGGGCTGCTCCGTCGCGGAGGTCCAGTGCTCGGCCCGGGTGCCCCCGACGCGCGCGACGTCGCCGACGGCGACCACCTGCGCCAGCGCGGTCGCACAGCCGTCGTCGCACAGGACGCCGTCGTGCAGGGCGAGCGTGGAGCCGGCCAGCCAGGCGGTGTTGGGGCGTGCTCCGATGCCGACGATCACGACGTCGGCAGGGAGGATGCTTCCGTCGGCGAGTTCGACGCCGGTGACGGCGACCGTGCCGCGCAGTCCGGCGACGCCGGTGCCCGTCACCAGGTCCACTCCTCCCCGGCGATGCAGCGTGGCGCAGACGGCGGCCAGCTCGGCGCCGAGTTGGGGCACGAGCGGCAGCGGGGCGGCCTCGACGACGGTGACCGTGTGGCCGAGGGCGGCGCAGGAGGAGGCGGTCTCGGCCCCGATGAAGCCGCCGCCGATGACGACGACCTGGCGCGGGCCCCGGGTGAGGTCCTCGCGCAGGGCGCGGGCGTCGTCGAGGGTGCGCAGGGTGTGGACGCCGGCGAGGCGGTCGCCGGGGAGGCGGCGGGCCGAGGCGCCGGTGGCGATGACGACGCCGTCGGTGGAGACGGTGCGGCCGTCGTCGAGCAGGACGGTGCGGCCCCGAGCATCCAGACCACGGGCGCGGACGCCGAGGAGCCACTCGGCGTCGAGGCTGGCGGTCTCCTCGGCATCGGTGAGGGCGAGCTGGGCCTCGTCGGCGCGGCCGGTGAGGAAGTCCTTGGACAGGGGCGGGCGGTCGTAGGGGCGGTGGGGTTCGTCGCCGACGATCACCAGTCGTCCCTCGAAGCCCTGGGCGCGCAGCTCACGGGCGGCGTACAGCCCGGACAGGGAGGCGCCGACAACGGTCACGGTCCTCATGCGGTGCGGCTCCTCTCGGCCTCCGCCGCGCGCGGGTCCGCCGGGCGCAGGGCCGCCGGGCGCAGGGCTACCGAGCGCGGGGCCGCCGCAGGGCGGAGCGCCGTACGCCGTATGTTCAGTGCGTTCATGCGGCCGTTCCCTCCTCCGCGGCGAGGTGGACGTGGACGATGCCGTCGTCGACGGTGACACGGTGGGTGCGGACGGGGCGGCGGGCCGGGAGGCAGGTCGGCTGTCCCGTACGGAGATTGAATGAGGCGGCGTGCAGCGGGCATTCGACCAGGCAGCCCTCCAGCCAGCCCTCGGAGAGGGAGGCGTCCTGGTGGGTGCAGGTGTCGTCGATGGCGTACAACTCGCCGTCGTCGGTGCGGAACACGGCGACGGGCGGGGTGATGTCGAGGCGGACGGACTCGCCCTCGGGGAGGTCTTCAAGGCGGCAGACGGGAATCACGGGCCCCCCTCTCGGTCCAGGACACTCGGTCCGGACCCATGTGGTCCAGGAAGTCAGGGAGTTCGGACCGTCGTCGGTCCGGGCTGTGCACGTGCGGGGAGGACGGACCATCGTCGGTCCGGACGGTCCGGCCCCCTTCCGGGCGTCGGACTCTTCGGTAACATGATGTTTCATATGGCGCACGCAAGCGCGCTATGCGCAACAGAATCCGGGCCGGGCGACCGTTGCGTCAAGGGTTTCCCGCAGATGCGGCCCAAACAGGGCCGACAGGTGGTGAGAGTTGAGCCATGACCCGCACGCAGAAGCAGTCCGACCGCGGCGAGGAGCCCGCAGGGAACTCGGCGAAGCAGAACGGTAGAGGCGCTGCCAGCGCGGTGCAGTCGGTGGACCGCGCCGTGAGCGTGCTGGAGATCCTCGCCCGGCACGGTGAGGCGGGCGTCACCGAGATCGCTGACGAGCTGGACGTCCACAAGTCCACCGCGTTCCGGCTGCTCGGCGTCCTGGAGAACCGCGGCCTGGTGGCCCAGGCGAAGGACCGCGGCAAGTACTACCTGGGGGCCGGCGTGCTGCGCCTGGCGGGGGCGGCGGCAGTGCGGCTGGACATCTCCCAGGAGGGCGTGCCGGTCTGCCGCGAGCTCGCCGACGAGCTGGGCGAGACGGTCAACATCGCGGTCCTGGACGACGACGCGGCGGTCAACATCATGCAGGCCCGCGGCACGGCCTCCGTGACCGCGCAGAACTGGCTGGGCCGGCGCACCCCGCTGCACGCCACCTCCAGCGGCAAGGTGCTGCTCGCCCACATGCCGCCCACCCTGCGCGAGGGCCTGCTGGCGCGCCCCCTGCCCCGCTTCACCGAGCGCACGATCACTGGCGCGTCGATGCTCCGCAACGAGCTGGAGGCGGTGGTGGAGCAGGGTTACGGGATCACCATCGAGGAGCTGGAGCTGGAGCTGGGGCTCGCCGCCGTGGCCGCGCCTGTCCGGGCGCACGACGGCAAGGTGATCGCCGCGATCAGCGTCTCGGGGCCGGTGTACCGGCTGAATCCGGACCGGCTGCCGGAGTTGGCGAAGCGGACGGTCGCGGCCGGGGTCGAGTTGTCCCGCCGCATGGGCTACGGCTTCTGAGCCAAGGCCTCTGAACTGCGGCTTGGGAGCAACCCCGAGCAGGCACCGGCGCACACCGATCGCGGCGCCGGGACGGCCACCCAC
Source organism: Streptomyces sp. NPDC005202 (assembly GCF_040608235.1). Lineage (NCBI taxonomy): Bacteria > Bacillati > Actinomycetota > Actinomycetes > Kitasatosporales > Streptomycetaceae > Streptomyces > Streptomyces sp. NPDC005202. Next base: position 29,788 of record NZ_JBEXHW010000025.1, read on the forward strand.
CACAGCGCGGGACCGGGAACTCCCTGGTCCCGCGCTGCTGTGTGTCCGGCAGGTTTCGTCCCTCCCGCTCCTTTTGCCGAGGGTTAACGCACACCTCTTGACGGCCACTCGACGCCGTTCTCACTATGTTCCCCATCGCGCAACCCATAGTGCATTGCGCAACAGCAGAGGAGCTTGGTCGTGCCATACGAGGTCCGTGCCGTAGTCGCTGTCAAAAAGGGCGCACCCGTCGAGGTGCAGACGATCGTGGTTCCTGATCCGGGCCCGGGCGAGGTGCTGGTGAACGTGCAGGCCTGCGGGGTCTGCCACACGGATCTGCACTACCGGGAGGGCGCGATCACCGACGACTTCCCGTTCCTGCTGGGCCATGAGGCCGCCGGCACGATCGAGGCGGTCGGCCCGGGCGTCACCGACCTCGCCCCCGGCGACTACGTGGTGCTCGCCTGGCGGGCGCCCTGCGGCTCCTGTCGTTCCTGCCGCCGCGGCCGCCCCTGGTACTGCTTCGACTCCCGCAACGCCACCCAGCCGATGACGCTGCTGGACGGCACACCGCTCACCAACGCCCTGGGCATCGGCGCCTTCGCCGAGAAGACCCTGGTGGCGGCGGGCCAGGCGGTGAAGATCGACCCGGCCGCCCGCCCCGAGGCCGCGGGCCTGATCGGCTGCGGCGTCATGGCCGGTTACGGCGCGGCGGTCAACACCGGCAACGTCGGCCGCGGCGACTCGGTCGCCGTCATCGGCTGCGGCGGCGTCGGCAACGCCGCGATCGCCGGCCCCTGTCTGAACGGCGCCATGAAGGTCATCGCCGTCGACATCGACGACAAGAAGCTCGACCAGGCGGAGAAGTTCGGCGCCACGCACACCGTCAACTCCCGCGGCACGGACCCGGTCGAGGCGGTCCGGGAACTCACCGACGGCTTCGGCGTCGACATCGCCATCGACGCGGTCGGCCGCCCCGAGACCTTCAAGCAGGCCTTCTACATGCGCGACCACGCGGGCCTGCTGGTCCAGGTCGGTGTCCCCGCCCCGGACATGAAGGTCGAGCTCCCGCTGATCGACGTGTTCTCGCGCGGCGGCGCCATCAAGTCGTCCTGGTACGGGGACTGCCTGCCGAGCCGCGACTTCCCCTTCCTCATCGACCAGTACCTGTACGGACTGCTCGACCTCAACGCGTTCGTCTCCGAGACCATCGCCCTGGACCAGGTGGAGGAGGCGTTCGGCAAGATGCACCGGGGTGAGGTGCTGCGCTCGGTGGTGGTCCTGTGAGCGTCCACGGGACCGTGCGCGTCGAGCGCGTCGTCACCTCCGGCACCTTCAGCCTCGACGGCGAGACCTTCGACGTCGACAACAACGTCTGGCTGGTCGGCGACGAGGAGGAGGTGCTGGTCGTCGACGCCGCCCATGACGCCCGTACGATCCACGAGGCCGTAGCGGGCCGCCGGGTCACCGCGATCGCCTGCACCCACGCCCATGACGACCACATCGACGCGGCGCCCGAGCTGTCCGCCCTGACCGGCGCGCCCGTCCTCCTGCCTCCGGCACCTTCAGCCTCGACGGCGAGACCTTCGACGTCGACAACAACGTCTGGCTGGTCGGCGACGAGGAGGAGGTGCTGGTCGTCGACGCCGCCCATGACGCCCGTACGATCCACGAGGCCGTAGCGGGCCGCCGGGTCACCGCGATCGTCTGCACCCACGCCCATGACGACCACATCGACGCGGCGCCCGAGCTGTCCGCCCTGACCGGCGCGCCCGTCCTCCTGCACCCCGACGACAACGAGCTGTGGTCGCACACCCACTCGGCCCGCAAGCCGGACGGCGAGCTGACCGACGGCCGGATCCTCACGGTCGCCGGGATCGAGCTCCAGGTGATCCACAACCCCGGCCACACCTGGGGCAGTTGCTCGCTTTACGTGCCCTTCCTCGACACGGTGTTCACCGGCGACACCCTCTTCCACGGCGGCCCCGGCGCCACCGGCCGCTCCTACTCCGACCGCCCCACCATCGAGGCCTCCCTCCGCAACCGGCTGCTCACCCTGCCCGGCGACACCGTCGTGCGCACCGGGCACGGCCAGGACACGACGATCGCCGCCGAGCGGCGCAACGTGCCCGCCGCATAAGCGGCTTCCCCGACCCCCATCCCCGCCACCGCAAGGAGGGGCATGTCCAGCACGTCCGAAAACGGGTCCACCGCCGCCCACGGTTCCAGGCCCGGCACCCGCCCCAGCAGTCCCCGTGTGGTCGTCATCGGCGCCGGCATCGTCGGCTGCTCCCTCGCCGACGAGCTCACCGCCCGCGGCTGGACCGACGTCACCGTTCTCGAACAGGGCCCGCTGCCCGCTCCGGGCGGCTCGACCTCGCACGCGCCCGGCCTCGTCTTCCAGACCAGCCCGTCCAAGACCCTGTCGGAGTTCGCCAAGTACACGGTCGAGAAGTTCAACTCCCTCGAGGTCGAGGGTGTTTCCTGCTTCGACCCGGTCGGTGGCCTGGAGCTGGCCACCACCCCTGAGCGCCTCGCCGACCTGCATCGCAGGGCAGGTTATGCCGCCTCCTGGGGCATCCGCGGCGAAGTGGTGAGCACCGCCCGCTGCAAGGAGCTCTGGCCGCTCCTCGACGAGTCGGTGGTCCTCGGCGGTTTCCACACCCCCGACGACGGCCTGGCCCGCGCCCTGCTCGCGGCCCGCGCCCAGATGGAACGGGCCACCGGCAGGGGCGCCCGGTTCCTGGACCGCCACACGGTCACGGGGATCGAGAAGGAGAACGGCCGGGTCACCGCTGTCGTCACCGACCAGGGCACCTTCCCCGCCGACCACGTCGTCTCCGCGGCCGGTTTCTGGGGCCCGGTCATCGGCCGCATGGCGGGCATCGACGTACCGCTGCAACCGCTCGCCCACCAGTACGCCAAGACGGAGCCGCTGCCCGAGCTCGCCGACCACCGGGCCGAAGCCTCCCGCCCCATCCTCCGCTTCCAGGACCGCGACCTGTACTTCCGCGAGCACACCGACCGCATCGGCATCGGCTCCTACGCCCACCGGCCGCTGCCCGTCGATCCGTTCGCGGTCCTGCCGTACGACGAGGCCCGCGCCCGCAGCATGGACATGCCGTCCTCCTATCCGTTCACCGAGGAGGACTGGGCCCCGAGCTGGGAGGACTGCCGCCGACTGATCCCGGCCCTGCGCGACACCGACATCGCGGAAGGCTTCAACGGCGTCTTCTCCTTTACCCCCGACGGCATGCCCGTCCTCGGCGAGTCGCGCGCGCTCAGGGGCTTCTGGCTGGCCGAGGCCGTCTGGGTCACCCATTCCGCCGGCGTCGCCAGGGCCGTCGCCGAGTGGATGGTCGACGGGCGGCCGTCCCTCGACGTCCACGAGTGCGACCTCACCCGCTTCGAGGAGGCGCAGCGCTCACCGTCGTACATCACGGAACGCGGTGCGCAGCAGTTCGTCGAGGTGTACGACGTCCTGCACCCGCTCCAGCCGATGGAGCAACCGCGCCCGCTGCGGGTCAGCCCCTTCTATGCCCGCCAGCAGGCCCTCGGCGCCTTCTTCCTGGAGGGTGGCGGCTGGGAGCGCCCGCACTGGTACGAGGCGAACGCCCGGCTCGTGGACGGGCTGAACCTGCCATAGCGCGACGCCTGGTCGGCCCGCTACTGGTCGCCGATCGCGGCCGCCGAGGCGAAGGCGACCCGCGAGAAGGTCGCGCTGTACGACATGACGCCCTTGCGTCGCCTGAGGTCACGGGCCACGGAGCCCTCGGCTTCCTGCACCGCATGACGACCAACAACCTGCGCAAGAAACCCGGCGCGATCACCTACACCCTTCTTCTCGACGAGACGGGCGGCATCCGCTCCGACCTGACCGTGGCCCGCCTCGGCTCCGACCGCTTCCAGGTCGGCGCCAACTCCCCCGCGGACATGGACTGGTTGCTCAGGCACGCACCGGATGACGTGCAGATACGGGACATCACCTCCGGTACCTGCTGCATCGGCGTGTGGGGCCCGCTCGCCCGCGACCTTGTGCAGCCGCTGGCCCGGGACGACTTCTCGCACGAGGGCTTCGGCTACTTCCGCGCGAAGGAGACGTACATCGGGCACGTCCCGGTGACGGCGATGCGGCTGAGTTACGTCGGTGAGCTGGGCTGGGAGCTGTACACCACCGCCGACCTGGGGCTCCGGCTCTGGGACACGCTGTGGGAGGCGGGCCGGGAGCTCGGTGTGGTCGCGGCCGGCCGGTCCGCGTTCAACTCCCTGCGCCTGGAGAAGGGTTACCGCGCCTGGGGCGTCGACATGACGGACGAGCACACTCCGTTCGAGGCGGGCGTCGGCTTCGCGGTGCGCATGGACAAGGACGGCTTCACCGGAAAGGCCGCGCTGGAGGCGGCCGGCGAGCCCACTCGCCGTCTCACCCCGCTTCTGCTCGACGACCCCGCCGCGAACGTCCTCGGCAAGGAACCCGTATACGTCGACGGCGTCCCGGCCGGCTACGTGACCAGCGCGGCGTACGGCTACACGCTGGGCCGCTGCGTCGCCTACGCCTGGCTGCCCGCTCACCTGACCACCGGCAGCGGCGTTCACATCGAGTACTTCGGCGAGAAGGTCCTCGCGACCGTCGCCGACGAGCCGCTGTTCGACCCGAAGATGACCCGCATCCGCCGCTAGGAGGCCCACCGTGTCCCCCACTTACGACGTGATCGTCATCGGTCTCGGCGGCATGGGCAGCGCCGCCGCCCACCATCTGTCCGCGCGCGGTGCTCGCGTGCTCGGCCTGGAGAAGTTCGGGCCGGTGCACAACCGCGGTTCCAGCCACGGCGGTTCGCGGATCACCCGGCAGTCGTACTTCGAGGACCCGGCGTACGTACCGCTGCTGCTGCGCGCCTACGAGCTGTACGAGGACCTGCAGCAAGCCACCGGGCGCGAGATCGCCGTCCTCAGCGGTGGCGTGATGGTCGGCCGGCCCGACTCCCGGACCGTCTCCGGCTCGCTGCGCTCCGCGCAGGAGTGGGACCTGCCGCACGAGGTGCTGGACGCCAAGGAGATCCGCCGCCGCTTCCCGACGCTCGCGCCGAAGGACGACGAAGTGGCGCTGTACGAGCGGAAGGCAGGACTGCTCCGGCCCGAGAACACCGTCGCCGCGCACCTTCAGCTGGCCACGCGGCAGGGCGCCGAGCTCCACTTCGAGGAGCCGATGACGCGCTGGGAGCCGTACCGGGACGGGGTCCGCGTCCACACCTCCGAGAACACCTACAGCGCCCGCCAGTTGGTGATCTGCCCGGGCGCCTGGGCGCCGCAGCTGCTCACCGACCTCCGAGTGCCGTTCACGATCGAGCGGCAGGTCATGTACTGGTTCCAGCCGAAGGGCGGCGTCCAGCCCTTCCTCCCGGAGAACCACCCGATCTACATCTGGGAAGACGCGTCCGGCGTCCAGGTCTACGGCTTCCCGGCCATCAACGGCCCGGAGCTGGGCGCCAAGGTCGCCTTCTTCCGCAAGGGCCAGGTCACCACTCCGGAGACCATCGACCGGACCGTCCACGACCACGAGGTCCGGGCGATGGCCGACCACATGGCCGGCTGCATCCCGGACCTGCCAGGCACCTTCCTCAAGGCCGCAACCTGCATGTACTCCAACACCCCGGACGAGCACTTCGTCATCGCCCGCCACCCCGCGCACCCGGACTCGGTCACCGTGGCCTGCGGGTTCTCCGGGCACGGCTTCAAGTTCGTGCCCGTCGTCGGCGAGATCCTCGCCGACCTGGCCCTGACCGGCACCACCGAGCACCCCATCGGCCTGTTCGACCCCACCCGCCTCGCCGCCGCGCCCGCCTGAGGAGCACGCACGTGACGACGACCCCGATCTCCCCGAGCCTGATCGCCACCCTCCCCGGGCACTACTACACCGACCCGGAGATCTTCCGGCAGGAGCAGCAGCTGCTGTTCGAGTCGCTGTGGTTCTGCGCGGTCCGCAGCGCCGACCTGGCCAGGCCGGGCGCCTTCCGCACCGTCCAGGTAGGGCGCGAGAGCGTCCTGATCACCCGCACCCGCACCGGCGAGCTGCGCGCCTTCCTGAACATCTGCCGCCACCGCGGGGCCCGGCTGTGCCTGGAGGAGTCCGGCGAGCTCCGGCGGACCCTGCAGTGCCCGTACCACGCGTGGACGTACGACCTCGACGGCAAGCTGGTCGCCGCGCCGAACCTGATCAAGATGCCGGACGTCGACCGCGTCGAGTACGGCCTGGCGACGGTCGCCCTGCGCGAATGGCTCGGCTATGCCTGGGTGTGCCTGGCCGACGAACCGCCCTCCTTCGAGGAGACGGTGATGGGCGCCGCCGTCGAACGGCTCGGCGACCCGGCCGCCATCGAGCGCTACGGCACCGAGAAGCTCGCGCTCGGCAGGCGCATCACGTACGACGTGAAGGCGAACTGGAAGCTGATCGTCGAGAACTTCATGGAGTGCTACCACTGCGCGACGATCCACCCCGAACTCACCGACGTCCTGCCGGAGTTCGCGGACGGCTACGCGGCCCAGTACTACGTGGGCCACGGCGCCGAGTTCGGCGAGGAGGTCAAGGGCTTCACAGTCGACGGCAGCGAGGGCTTCGCCAAGCTGCCCGACGTCACCGACGACCAGGACCGCCGCTACTACGCGATCACCGTGAAGCCGACGGTCTTCATCAACCTCGTACCGGACCACGTGATCCTGCACCGCATGTTCCCGCTCGCCGAGGACCGCACGGTCGTCGAGTGCGACTGGCTGTACGCGCCTGAGGTCGTGGAGTCGGGCGCGGACCTGTCGAAGTCGGTGGAACTGTTCCATCGGGTGAACGTCCAGGACTTCGACGCCTGTGAGCGGACCCAGCCGGCGATGTCGTCCCGCGCGTACCGCGGGGGCGGGGTGCTGGTCCCCAACGAGCACCACATCGGGATCTTCCACGAGTGGGTCCTTCAGCAGCTGGGAGGCGGCCATGCCGGACCTGTTCATTGACGGCACCTGGCGCGGCGCCGTCGACGAGCGCACCCGCGAGATCCGCTGTCCCGCCGACGGCTCCCTGGTCGGGGTCGTGGACGAGGCGGGCGGCAAGGACACGGTGGAGGCGATCGCCGCCGCCCGCCGCGCCTTCGACGAGGGTCCCTGGCCGGGTACGTCCCCGAACGAGCGCGGTGACCTGCTGCTGCGCGTCGCCGACCTTCTCGTCCGGGACAAGGAGGCGCTGGCCCGCGCCGAGTCCCTGGACACGGGCAAGCGGCTCGTCGAGAGCGCGTACGACATCGACGACGTCGTGAACTGCTTCCGCTACTACGGGCGGCTGGTCGCGAGCGAGACCGGGCGGGTGATCGACACCGGTACGGAGGACGTGGACAGCCGGGTGGTGTACGAGCCCGTCGGCGTCTGCGCACTGATCACCCCCTGGAACTACCCCCTGTTGCAGACCTCCTGGAAGGTCGCCCCGGCGCTCGCCGCCGGCAACGCCTTCGTGCTGAAGCCGAGCGAGCTGACCCCGCACACGGCGATCCTGCTGATGCGGCTGCTGGAGGAGGCCGGACTCCCACCCGGTGTGGGCAATCTGGTGCTCGGCGCCGGTCCGGAGGCGGGCGCCCCACTCGGCGACCACCCGGACGTGGACCTCGTCTCCTTCACCGGAGGTCTGCAGACCGGCCGCCGCCTGATGGCGGCCGCGGCCGGCACGGTGAAGAAGGTCGCCCTCGAACTCGGCGGCAAGAACCCCAACATCGTCTTCGCGGACGCCGACTTCGACGCGGCCGTCGACATGGCGCTGACCGCGGTGTTCCTGCACTCCGGCCAGGTGTGCTCGGCCGGAGCGCGCCTGCTGGTGGAGGACGCGCTGCACGACCGGTTCGTCGACGAGGTCGTCCGGAGGGCATCGGAGATCCGCCTCGGCGGGCCCTTCGACGACCGCGCACAGACCGGGCCGCTGATCTCCGCGGCGCACCGGACGAAGGTCGAGGCGTACGTCGCCAAGGGGCTGGAGGAGGGCGCGGTACTGCGGTGCGGCGGCAGGCGGCCCTCCGGTCCGGGCTACGACGCGGGGTTCTACTACCTGCCCACCGTGCTGGACGAGTGCACCAACGGGATGTCGGTGGTGCGGGAGGAGTCCTTTGGGCCGGTGCTGACCGTGGAGCGCTTCGGAAGCGAGGACGAGGCCGTGCGGCTCGCCAACGACACGATCTACGGGCTCGCCGGCGCCGTCTGGACGGGTGACGAGGCCAAGGCCGCGCGGGTCGCGGCGCGGCTGCGGCTCGGCACAGTCTGGATCAACGACTACCACCCCTACGTCCCGCAGGCCGAGTGGGGCGGTTTCAAACAGTCCGGCTTCGGGCGCGAACTCGGGCCCACCGGGCTCGCCGAGTACCGCGAGACGAAGCACATCTGGCGCAACACGGCCCCCTCCCCCCGAGGTTGGTTCGCCTGACGCCCCTTCCGACCCCGGCCCCCGCACGAGCCCCGCCCCCAGCGTCCCGAGGCCCACCAGGAGTCCGCTCATGACGACAACCGAGCAACCGCCAGGCCCACCCCACCACGACGACGCCGAACTGGCCGAGTTCGGCTACAAACCCGAACTCAAACGCACCCTCGGCAACTTCCACACCTTCGCGGCCGGAATCAGCTACATCTCGATCCTGACCGGCACCTTCCAGCTCTTCTACTTCGGCTACGGCAGCGGCGGCCCCGCCTACTGGTGGTCGTGGCCGATGGTCTTCGTCGGCCAGTTCACGGTCGCCCTGTGCTTCGCGGAGCTGGCCGCCCGCTACCCGTCGCGGGCTCCGTCTACAACTGGTCGAAGAAGATCGGCAATCCGCACCTGGGCTGGCTCGCGGGCTGGATGATGCTGATCGCCTCGATCGTGTCGATCTCGGCCGTGGCGCTCGCCTACCAGCTGACGCTGCCGCAGATCTCCTCCGCCTTCCAGTTCGTGGGGGACGGCACCGGCACGTACGACGTGGCGACCAACGCGGTGATCCTGGCAGCGGTATTGATCCTGTTCACCACGCTCGTCAATGCCTTCGGTGTCAAGTTGATGGCCACGATCAACACGGCGGGTGTGTTCATCGAGTTGATCGCCACGGTCGTGTTGATCGTCCTCTTCGCCGTCCACATCACACGTGGTCCTCAAGTGGTCATGCAGACCAACGGCACCGGGACGGGCTACTCGACCGGCTACCTCGGCGCGTTTCTCGTGGCCTCGCTGGCGTCGGCGTACGTCATGTACGGCTTCGACACGGCCGCCTCGCTCGGCGAGGAGTCCCTGGACCCGTCGCGGAACGCGCCGCGCGCCATCATCCGCGCGATCGTCGCCTCCTTCGTCCTGGGCGGCCTGGTCCTGCTGCTGGCGCTGATGAGCGTCTCCAGCCTGAAGGGCGACAAGCTGTCCACGGACGGTCTGCAGTACGTCGTGCTGGACGTGCTCGGGCCGACGGCCGGCAAGGCGATGCTGTGGTGCGTGCTGATCGCGGTCACGGTGTGCGCGCTGGCCGTGCACACGGCGGCGATCCGGCTGGCGTTCGCGATGGCCCGGGACAACAACCTGCCCGCGTCCTCCCTGATGGCCCGGGTCAGCCCGCGCTTCAAAACCCCGGTGCTCCCGGCCGTGATCATCGGCGTGCTGGCGCTGGCGATCCTGGTGGTCAACATCCGCCAGCCGCAGATCTTCACGGTCGTCACCAGCATCGGCATCATCATGATCTACCTGGCCTATCTGGGCGTGACCGCGCCCATGCTGGTGGCCCGGCTGCGCGGGACGTGGCAGCCGGCGGGCGAGGGCAGGTTCTCGCTGGGCCGCTGGGGGCTGCTCGTCAACATCGTCGCAGTGGTGTGGGGGGCCGCGATGACGCTGAACCTGCTCTGGCCGCGGGCCGCGGTCTACAACGCGACCGCCCCGTACCACTGGTACCTGCGCTGGGGCGCGGTCCTGTTCGTCGCCGTCATCGCGGGCGGCGGCTACGCCTACTACTGGTTCGTCCAGCGGCACCGGACCGGCGTGCTCGCCGAGCACCGGCTGGAGTCCACGCCCGCCCCGACCACTCCCCTCGCCGCTCCGGCGGCCGACTAAGGAGGCCAACTGCTCATGAATATCGACGAGTTCGACTATGTGGTGGTCGGCGGCGGCACCGCGGGCAACGTGGTCGCGGCCCGGCTCTCCGAGGATCCCTCCGTCACGGTCTGCGTCCTGGAAGCGGGACCGAGCGACGTCGGCGACGACGACGTCCTGCGGCTGGAACGCTGGATGGGTCTGCTGGAATCCGGCTACGACTGGGACTACCCCGTTGAGCCGCAGGCCAGCGGCAACAGCTACATGCGGCACGCCCGCGCGAAAGTCCTGGGCGGCTGCTCGTCGCACAACTCCTGCATCGCCTTCTGGGCCCCGGCCGAGGACCTGGACGACTGGGCGGCGAAGGGCTGCACGGGCTGGAGCGCGGCCGACCTCTTCCCGCTCTACCGGCGCCTGGAGAACAACGACGCCCCCGGCGACCACCACGGCCGCACCGGCCCGGTGAAGCTGCGCACGCTGAAGAGCGAGGACCCGTGCGGCACCGCCCTGCTGGAGGCGTGCGCGCAGGCGGGCATACCGACGGTCGCCTTCAACACCGGCAAGACCGTGGTCCGAAACGCGAACTGGTTCCAGATCAACTCCGACGAGAACAACATCCGGCAGTCGTCCTCCGTGGCGTACCTGCACCCGGTCATGGGCAAGCGGCCCAACCTCGACGTGCGGACGGGGGTGCGCGCCAAGAAGCTGGTGCTGGAGGGGCGGCGGTGCGTCGGTGCCGAGTACCTGGACCCCGACCTGATCCACACGCGGACCGTACGGCCCGGCGCGAGGTCATCGTGTCCTGCGGGGCGATCGACTCCCCCAAGCTGCTGATGCTGTCGGGCATCGGACCGGCCACGCACCTGCGCGAGGTCGGCGTCGAGGTGGTCGTGGACGCGCCCGGCGTCGGCGAGAACCTCCAGGACCACCCCGAGGGCGTCATCATGTGGGAGGCGAAGCAGCCGATGACCACCACCTCCACCCAGTGGTGGGAGGCGGGCATCTTCTACGACACCGAGCCGGGCCTGGACCGGCCGGACCTGATGTTCCACTACGGATCGGTGCCGTTCGACATGAACACCGCCCGGCATGGCTACCCCACCTCCGAGAACGCCTTCTGCCTGACGCCGAACGTGACGCGCGCGAAGTCGCGGGGCACGGTGCGGCTGCGGACCCGGGACTACCGGGACAAGCCGAAGGTGGACCCGCGCTACTTCACGCACGAGCACGATGTGCGGGTGATGAAGTACGGGCTGCGGCTGGCGCGGAGGATCGCCGAACAGCCCGCGCTCAGCGGCTGGGCGGGCGCGGAGCTGGCGCCCGGCCCTGACGTGCAGTCCGACGAGGAACTGCTCGACTACATCCACAAGACCCACAACACCGTCTACCACCCGTCCTGCACCGTGAAGATGGGTGCGGACGACGACGCCTCGGCCCCGCTCGACGCACGGCTGCGGGTCAAGGGGGTCGAGGGCCTCAGGGTCGCCGACGGCTCAGTGATGCCGGATCTCGTCACCGTCAATCCGTGCATCACGACCATGATGATCGGCGAGAAGTGCGCCGATCTGATCAAGGAGGACGGCTGATCAGCCGACGGCCGGCGCGGGCCGTTTGAACATCCGGGTCGCCGTGATCTCGCTGTGCACCGTCTCCCCGGCCGGGGTCTGCTGCGGCAGTCCCGGCCGGAGGTGTTCCTCCACGCTGATGTACTTCAGCCCGGCCCTGAGGTCGGCGTCGTTGCGCAGCCGGATGACCAGCGGGAACTCGGCGAGCGCGGTCGTGTCGAACAGGCCGGTGGTGTAGAGGAGCTGGACGCCGAGCGCGTCGGCGACGGCACGCTGGAGCTCCAGCAGGTACGTGGCGTTGGCGCGCCCGATCGGGTTGTCCAGGAACAGCGTGCCGGCGTGCCGGTGCTTGTCCCGGCCCCGGTCGTTGCTCCTGAGCGCCGCCATCGTGCAGTACAGCGCGATGGCTGCGGTGAGCAACTGACCGCCGGAGAACACGTCGCCCATCTGTCCGACGGGGACGCGTTCGGCGCGCAGCACGGCATCCGGCTTGAGGATCTCCACGGCGACGCCCTTGGGCTGGAGGGCGGCGGCCACGCCCCGCAGCAGCAGGGACATGCCGTCGCGCCGCAGGTCGGAGTTCTTCTTCACGGCGGCCCGGGTCGCCTCGTCGATGACCTCGCCGAGCCGCTCGGTGAGCGTGGCCTGGTCGGGCTCCTCGAAGCGGATGCGCAGGAACTCCTGCCCGGACCACTCGCCGAGCCCCTCGGGCAGGCGGGACAGCCGCTGGGCGGAGCGCAGGGTGGCGAGCGCCGACTCCACGAGCCCGCGCAGGCGGTCCACGATCGAGTCCCGGTTCCGCTCCAGCTGCGCCAACTCGTCCGTCAGGACCCGGAGTCGGGGCGCGAAGGCCTCCGCCCACTTCTGGGCGTGCTCGGGCAGCGCGGATGCCGGCAGCTCGCGGATCTGCTGCCGGGCCGGGGTGCGGACCTGCTCGTAGCGCGTGGAGTTGGCGTGCCGGACGAGGACGTCACTCGCCTCGCGCACGGCGGCCTCGGCGGCCGACAGGTCGGCGGCGCAGCCGCGCAGCGAGCGGCGGGCCTCGGCGGCGGCCTGCCGGGCCTCCTCCAGGCTGCCCGGGTACGGCTCCGGCTCCTCCTGCTCCTCCTCGGGCACGTGCTCGCGCAGCAGGTCGCGGAGCATCGCGGCGATCTCGTCGAAGCCGCCGGCCGCGTCCTCGGCAGCGCGGTGGGCCTCTAGCAGCTCGGCGTGGGCCGCGCGGGCCTGGGTCAACGCCTCGGTACGGGAGGCGAGTTCGGCCGTGGCCGTGCGCAGCAGCGCCTGCGCGTGCTCGGCGTCGCGCGGGACGAGGTCCTCGGGCAGCTCGGTGTGCGCCTCACCGTCCTGCGGAGCGTGCCGCTCGGCCTCGCCGCGCAGTCGGCCCAGCTGCTCGCTGGCGCTCGACATGCGGGTCTCCAGGAGCTGCACCAGCTCCTCGGCGCGGGCGGCGGCGGCCTGCCGGGACGGCCCGTCGGACCCCTCCGGGGACTGAAGCAGCTGCTCCGCGCGCGTGCGGACCTTGTTGCTCAGCCGGTCCAGCTCGGCACGGGCCGCGCTCTCGTCGCTCTCCGCGCGGGCCTGCTCGGCGCGCAGGTCGGCGCCGACGCCGACCTTCTCATAGACCTGGGATGCGGCCCGGTAGGCCTCGCGCAGGGCGGGCAGGGACGCCTTCGGCGCCTCACCGTCGGTCTCCGGTACGTCGTCGGGGGCGCCGGCGATCTCGGAGCGCTCGGCGCGCAGCGCGCGGGCGGTGCGGCGGGCGTCGTCCGCGGCGCGCTGGGCGGCACGCCGGTCCTCGTCGGCAGCTCGGGCCCGCTCCAGGCAGGCCTGGGCGCGAGCCTCCGACTCGGCGGCCTCGTCGGCGAGTTCGCGCAGCTTGACCTGCCAGCCGTTGCGCTCCCGCAGCCGGAACGCGAGCCCGGCGAGGGCGTCGGCGGCGCGCCGGGCCTTCTGCGCGGCCTCCTGCCGCTCGTCGCGCACCTGCGCGGCCTCGGCAGCGGCCTCGTCGGCCTCGGCCCGCACGGTCCGCGCCTCGGCCAGCTCGGCCTCGGCCTCCTCAGCGAACGCACGGGCGTCCCGCGCGGCCTCGGCCAGCTCGGTGAGCCGCCCCGCGGGGCAGCCGGAGCGCCAGGAGGCGAGCCGGGCCGCGAGCTCGCGGTCCTTGCCGAGCCGGGCGGCGAGCGCGCGGATCTCCTCGTCCCGCTCGGTCGCCCGCGCGCGTAGCGCCTGCCGCTCCTCGTCGGCGGCGTGCTCGTCGTGCATGGCCGGGTTCGGCGGGACGAGGAAGACGTCACCCGGGGTCGCGTCGGTGGGCGGGGTGGGCGCGAGCAGGGCGGCCGCGGTGCCGACGGCCACAGCGGACCGGGGCAGCAGGGCCGCGTCGGCGAGCGCCTCCCGGGCACGCGCGTGCGTGTCCGGATCGGTGATGATCACGCCGTCGACCAGCTCGGGCCGGGCGGCCAACACGCGCGCGTGGTCGGCGGGGTCGACGGCCTGGGCGAGGTAGCGCCAGCCGGGCAGCGCGGGGATGCCGTGCTCGCCGAGGAACTCCACCGTGGCCAGCACGTCGGGGCCGGGCGGCAGCAGGCCGCCGTCGCCGAGCGCGCCGAGGATCCGGGCGTCGTCGGCGGCGGCGGTCCGCAGCTCGAAGAGGTGCCGCTCGGCGGAGGAGACGGCGTCGTCGAGCAGCTCGCGCAGCTCGTCGGCGAAGCGGTCGAGCTCCTCGGGGGTGAGAGAGCTTGCCCCCGGCCTGGGCGGGCCGGCCGGCTCACTGTCAGTTTCGTGCCGGGGCTGAGGGATCCCGGGGCGTACGTCACCGCTGGTGAGGCTCAGCAGCTCGGCCAGCCGCTCCTCCCCCGCCAGCGCCTCGGCGATGCGCCGCTCCGCCTGGTACGCGCGCTCCGCGGCCGTGGCCGCGTCCGCCGCGCGGGCCGCCGTCAGCTCCGCGCGGGACTCGGCCGAGGCCGCCTCGCGCGCGTGCTCCGTGGCCTTCCGCGAGGCCTCGCGGGCCGCGTCCCAGGCGGCGACCGCCGTCTTCTCGGCGTCGCTGGCCGCGAGGGCCGCGCGTGCCGGATCGGCGTCGGGGGCACTGTCGTCGAGCCAGCCGGCGCGCACCGCCTCGGCGGTCTCCTGCTCGACCTCGGCCAGGCGCTGGCGCAGATGCCCGGCCTCGCTGCGGGCGCGCTGCGCCTCGGTGGCGGCGGCGGTCGAGTCCCGGTAGGCGGATTCGCTGACCTCCTGCAGCTGCGCGGACCGCTCCTCCTCCTCGTTGGCGAGGGCCTCGGCGCTCTCCGCGGCCGCGTGCAGGGCCCTTACGAGATCGACGGCGGCCTTGGCGCGCGCGGCCAGTGCTGGGGCCGCGTCGCGCTCGGCCTCCTGGATCGCGGCGGACACGCGGGCGACGCGGTCGGCGGCCGCGCGGTGGCGCAGTACGGCCTCGGCGGCCTGCCAGGCGGAGTGCAGGGTGCGCGCGTCGGCCAGCTCCCGCTTCTGCGCGGCGGCGGCCTTCTCGGCCGCGGCGAGCGCCAGCGAGGCGTGCCGGTAGGCGAGTTCGGCGGCGATCAGCGCGCTGCGCTCCCGCGCGCCCTCGGAGTGCGTGACGGCGTACGCGGCGGCCGTCACCCGCTGGGCGAGGTCGGCGGCCCGCACCCGCTCCTGCACGGCCCGCGCGGACAGCCGCCGCGCCAGCGTCCGCGTCCGGCGCTCGGCGCCGGAGTGGATCTCACGCGCGCGCGTGCGGGCCTCGGCGGCCTCGACGATCCGCCCGAGCAGGTCGACCGACCCGGCGGTGAAGTCCCGTTCAGCGATCAGTTCGGCCCGCCGGCCCAGCTTGTTGCCGAAGCCGCTGACCAGGTCGGCGAGTCCGTCGGTGTCGCGGGTGTCGGTGACGGCGCGCAGCAGCAGGTCGGTGAAGTCGGAGTCCTTCTTCACCGCGAACAGGCCGGCGGCCTCGCCCTCGTCGGCGTTCATCTCCCGCTGGTAACGGAAGAGTTCGGGGTCGAGGCCGAGGTCGCCGAGGTGCTCGGTCCAGCGCTCGTGGATCTCCTCCCAGTGCACCTCGAGGTGCGGGTACGCCTTCCCGGCCTCGGTGAGCGCGTCCCGGAAGCCCTTCATGGTGCGGCGGCGGCCCCGCGCGCCCGACTGGCCCTCGGCGGGCGGCCGTACGGCGGTGGACTCGGCGACGGGGAGGTTGTCCAGGGTCAGTCCGGGGCCGGGCCGGAAGGAGTACCAGGCCTCGGCGAACTTCCGCGGGTCGTTGGAGACCTGGCGCCCGCGCCACTCGCTGACCTTGCCGACGACCACGCACTCGCCGGTCTGCACGTGCTGCCACTCCAGCGCCACGTGCCCGCAGTCGTCGGCCAGCAGGAACTTGCGCAGCACACCGGAGCTCGCCCCGCCGAGCGTGTTGCGGTGGCCGGGCAGCATGACGGAGAAGATCAGCTTGAGCAGCACCGACTTTCCGCCGCCGTTCTCCAGGAACAGCACCCCGGCGGGCGCGGGCCGGCGCGGCGGGCCGACCGGCTCCT
Source organism: Streptomyces sp. NPDC005202 (assembly GCF_040608235.1). Lineage (NCBI taxonomy): Bacteria > Bacillati > Actinomycetota > Actinomycetes > Kitasatosporales > Streptomycetaceae > Streptomyces > Streptomyces sp. NPDC005202. The sequence continues at coordinate 45,918 of NZ_JBEXHW010000025.1, forward strand.
CCTCGAAGAACTCCACCTGGGCGGGCGCGGGGTCGGGCACGGGCTCGCCCACACCCCGCAGGTCGAGCACGGTGTCGGCATAGCGCGCACCGGCCGGCCCGATGGAGTAGAGGCGGACCCGAGACAGCTCGTACATGGCGGACTCTCGTCAGTCTTCTTGCGGATCAGGGGGGTTCAGGAGTGGAAGGGCAGCCCGGCGTCAGCCACCAGTTCCAGGTCGTCGGTGTCCTCGGCGGGCAGCAGCGTGGGCGTGCCGTCGGTCACCGGGACGACGCCCAGTTCGAGGAGCTCGGCCATGGCGGCGCTGCCCGCCATGTCGCGCACCTGGAGCTGGTAGCGGGCCGTCGTCCGGTACGTGCCACCGTGCTCGTCGCCCGTGCGCTGCAGGAAGCCGGAGTCGGTGAGGAACGTCACGGCCTTCGCCACGATGCCGGTGGTCGAAGCGGCCGGCCGACGCGCGTCCTTGGTCGCGCCGGTCGCGCTGCGTCTGGCCCAGATCCGCCAGGCGGCCTCCAGGCCGGGCGCGTCGGTGGCCGGGTCGGTGTTCTCGCCCCGCTCCTCGGCCCGCTCCTCCAGGCGGCGGCACGCCTGGCGCACGAAGGCGTCGACGCCGTTGACCGTGACGCGCCCGATGTAGCCGTCGTCGGCGAGGTCCTCGGGCCTGGGGAACGCCATGGCGGCGACGGCGAGATGGGCGAGCCCGTGCAGGAACCGGTCCGCCGAGTCGGCGGAGGTGCGACGCGCGTAGTCACCCATGCGGACGGCGAACACCGAGTCCTCCGCCGCGGTCACCGCCATCCCCGCGCGCGGGGAAACCTCCAGCACGACGAGCCCGAGCCCGGTGGCCACGGCGTCGGCGAGCCGCGCGAACGCCGGGTCCTCGCGGTACCGGCGCAGCAGTTCCGCGTACTCCTGGTCGCGCGCGGGCTGGAGCTTGGGCTGCAGCCCGAAGGCGACGAGCCGGGCCGCGTCGGCGGCGTCGGCGGGCGTGACGGCGGAGCTCGCCGGCGCGGCAGCGGCCTCCGGCTCACTCCAGTCGACGTGCTCGGTCACGGTTGGGGCTCCTTGCTGGGCTGTTGCTCATACGTATGTGTCTCGGCGCCGCTCACGCCGCCTCCGTCCGGTCGGCGGCCATTCCCGCGGCGTCCAGCAGGGCCGTGCCCACGATGAGATCGGCTCCGCCGAACTCCGGATCGTCCAGCTCCGTGCCGTCGTCGACCGCGAACAGCAGCTTCTCCTCCCCTTGGCGATAGGCCGTGCCGACCGGCGGACTCGCCGCGTGTATGGCCAACAGGGCGACGAGATACGGCAGGTCGGGATCCTTGCGGCGCGCCTCGGCCAGCAGCCCCGACAGTCGGCGCGGTGCGTCCGCCGGCAGATCCAGCAGCTCCATCGCCGCCGCCAGCTGCTCCTCGCTGAACCGGCTGTCGTCCGGCGTGGCGATCAGGTCGGGCTCCGGCATCTCCGCGCCGAGGTGCTCCCGCTCCACGGGCGGCGTCAGCAGTATGTCGACGAGGTCCCCGACCCGGACGGACACCGGCGTGCGCAGCCCGGTTCCACGCGCGAAGAAGGCGTCCGTGACCCGGATGGCCTGCTCCAGAGGGAGCGGGAGGGTCGGCGCGAGGAGGTGGCCGTAGAGGTCTGTGCTCGAGGCGGACATGGGTGTGGCGAAGGCCTGCCGGTCCTGCTCGGCGCGGAACAGGGGCCCGGCCTCCAGCAGCCGGGACTGCAACTGCGTGTGCCGGCGGATGCAGTCCTTGACGATGTCGACCAGCTCGGCGGCACGGCGCTTGTGCTCGGGGTCCTCGGACTCGTCGCGCGCCTTGCGGATGTTCGTGAGGATCGCGTTCTCGTGCCGGTACCGGTCGGCGACGTGGTCGAGGGCCTCGGCGATCATGTCCGGCACGGCGTTGAGCCAGTCCACCGCCCGGACGTTGCGCCGGGTGGCCTCCAGGGCCTTCCGCAGGGTCTCCGAGTACTGCACGGTCCGGTAGCGGGCCTGCTCGGCGGCGAGCTGGGCGTCGGCGAGGCGGCCGCGGCTGATGAGCACCTCGAGCTTGACCTCGGCGGCGATCTGCGCGCTGGTGACATCGGTGTCGAGGGCGCCCACCAGGACGTTGACCGCCTCGTCCGTCGTACGGAGGTAGACGCTGCCGCCGGGGCCCGGGACCTCCTCGATCAGCTTGAAGTCGTAGTCACGGCGCACATACGTGCCGTCCGGCTGGAACGTGCCGTACACGGCGCGGAAGCCGCGGTCGACGCTGCCGACGTTGATCAGGTTCTCCAGGACCCAGCGCGCCACGCGCTCGTGCTCGGCGACCGGCCGCTGCGGGGCCTGGGCGGCGACGCGCGGGATGAGCCGGGCCACGACCTGGTCGTGGTCGGCGCCGGTGTCGAAGTCCATGGTGAGCGTGACCAGGTCGATGGCGGCGAGCGCGATCTCCGCCATGCCGTACACCGTGTACTCGCCCGCGAGGTTGGCCTTGCGCGCGTCGAGGTCGTGCAGCGGCGCGGTGCAGGCGAGCGCGCGCAGCCGCCGCGCCAGTCCCTCGTCGGCAGCCGGGCCCAGGGCAGGGCGCGGCCCCGTGCTGAGCTGGGGCGGAACACCTTCCGTCGATGCAGGCGAAGTCACGGTGCACAGACTAGGTCCTCGGTCTGACAACGACCCAAACGACGCAGATGCGCCCCGCGTCCTGCGTTGAAGCTCCTATAGATCGTCAAGCGGCTTGGGTGAGCTGTTCGGCGGTCATGTGGGTCGTGGCAGGAGTCGGTAGACCTCGCGGGCGACGAACCGTTTCAGGCAGCGCATGATGTCCCTCGTGGACATGCCTTCGGCGGTGCGTCTGGCCACGTACTCGCGGGTGCGCTGGTCGTAGCGCATACGTACCAGAACGATGGTGTGCAGGGCGCTGTTCGCCCACCGGTCACCGCCCCGGTTAAGGCGGTGACGGTGGGTGCGGCCTGAGGAGGCCGGGACGGGGGCCGCTCCGCACAGGTGGGCGCGCCACTTGAGGCGTTCGGGGTTGTCGCCCGCTGTGATCAGCAGCTGGCCGGCGGTCTCGGTCCCGACGCCCGGCAAGGCGACCAGGCTTGGCGCTGCCCGGGTGACCAGCAGGGCCAGTTCGGTGTCCGCCTCTTTGATCTCGGCCTGTAGCGCCTGGTAACGGCGGGCGAGTCGGCGTAGCGCGATCCTGACCGCGCAGGTTGGGTCGGCCGGCTCGCCTGTCGGCCGAAGACGGGTCAGGGCGCCGATCAGCTGGGCGGGGGGTAGGCCGCGCACCTCCTCGCGCACCGCGGACGGGGCGGTCACCAGCAGGGCACGGATCTGGTTGATGGTCTGGGTGCGGGCCTTGACGGCGCTCTTGCGCACCACCCGCAGGGCGCGGATCGCCTCCACGATCCCGTCCCGGGTCTTGGGAGTTCCGCAGGCCCGGCCGGAGAGCACCGCGGCTGCCGCCGCATAGGCGTCGACCGGGTCGGACTTGCCCTGGGCGCGGCGGGCCTTGCGGTCGGGACGGTCGACTTCGACGACCGTGACGCCCTCGGCCCGCAGGAAGCGGGCCAGTTCGGCACCGTAGGCCCCGGTGCCCTCCACCCCAGCCGCGAGAACCTCGCCCTGGGCCCGCAGCCAGGCCAGCAGCCTGCGATAGCCGGCCGGGGTCGTCTCGAACGAGGACGTGCCCAGGTGACGCCCGACGGTGTCGATCACCGCGGCCTGGTGGAGGTCGGCGTGGGTGTCGATCCCACCGATCACCGCTATGTTCGGGGATGCCATGCTGGCCTGTGCCGTCCCTTTCGTACCACGCGTTCAGGGAGGGCACGCGCCGGGCGGGCAGACGGACAAGACAGTGATGGGACCTCTCGCCAGGCTCCTGAAGTCACGGACGCCCGACCGGCCACGCGCACAGCGGCACCGCCCGGCAGGCCGACGATTCAACGCCAAGACAGCCCAAGCGTCGGTCAGACCCAGAGTCAGACCTCCGAGCGATGCCACCTACATCCTCACTGTCAGACCTGGCGCCATGGACCCGTTACCCGTCTTCGCCGACCCGGCGCCGGTACACCTCCACGACCCGTTGGAGCGAGTCGTCGAGGTAGACCGCGAGCATCTTCTCGGCCTCGCTCCGGTCGCCCGCCTCGAGGGCCTGGAGGATCTGCTGGTTGCGGGTGAGGTACGGCTCGTGCAGCCGCCGCGGGTCGTCCACGACGTGGAAGGCCAGGCGCAGTTCGGCGAAGACGCTGCGCATCAGCTCGTCGGTGCGGTCGCTGCCGGCGAGCGCGACCAGCTCCCGGTGGAAGTGGATGTTGGCCGTGCCCAGCTCTTTCCAGCCACCTTCGCGCGCCGCCCGCTGCCCCTGCGCGACGGCTTCGGCGAGCCCCTCCAGCGCGTACGGCGGCGCGCCGAGACCCCGTACGACGGCGCACTCGACGAGGCGGCGGGTGCGGTAGATGTCCTCGACGTCCTCGACGGTCAGGACCCGTACGAAGACGCCCCGGTTCAACTCGTGGACGAGCAGTCTCTCGTGGGTGAGCAGCCGAAACGCCTCGCGCAGCGTGTTGCGGGAGACGCCGAGCGCCCCGCCGATGCTGTCCTCCGACAGCCGGGTGCCGGGCGGGAAGTAGCCCTCGGCGATACGGCTTCTGAGGATGTCCGAGACCCGCTCGGCGGTGCTGGTGCGGCCCAGCAGGGCACGGTCGTCGGCCAGTCCCGTCAGCTGCTCTGCCATGCCCGGAATTCAACCGCAGACACCAGAACGAAACAACACGGGTATTGAAGGATCGTTCAACGATCCTCTACTTTGCTACGCACGGCGCCGCCCCGCTCCCACCGCGGCACCGCGACTTACGCACGACACGAATCCCTCCCCGGCACGACTTCCGCACGGCACGTA